>NZ_DVDW01000036.1:0-5053 GCF_015296045.1 Thermosynechococcus sp. M3746_W2019_013
ACCTTTGACCTGAATAATGCACCCGTGATAACAGCAGTTTTTGCTGCTAATATAAATGGTAGTCTACTCTATAGTGGCTTGAATTCAGTTGCGATTGGTACAGTAGCTAGTACTGTTGGTAGTGATAGTGTTACAACCAGTGGATTGAATATTGGTGGTAGGCAGCTCCCCAGTAATAGCCAGGTTGCTTCTGAAACGAAAGTAGAAATAGGAGGTAGCGCTACGGTAGCGACAGGAACAACAAAGATCAGTTGTTCTCGTAATATTGAGCAAGCTAAAGAGGAGAATCAGGAAAGTAAATCGAAGTCTCGTCTTGTCCTTATCAATGGCCGAGAAACCTCTGTTGACCCAGTCACACGACTTACAGTAGATGAAATTAACGAAAAGGAATCTACTGATTTTAATGATGATGGAAACTGCGTCAACCTTGAGCTAAATGCTGATAATGTGAGGCAGTAGCTTTCTCGGTGTTTGGAGACTGAGGCATGCTGTAGGCTTATCGGTGATTGAATAAAGATGGCTTAAAGTGTTTTTCTCTTAGAGAAACTCAGCCACTGTTAATTTTATGCGGATTCTATTTGTAGAAGATGATCCTGAGCAACTGGAGCCATTGAGTACTGCACTCTCCCATAAGGGGCATTTGGTAGATGGAGTGCAAGAGGGAGAAACCGCTCAATGGTTGATTCAGGAGAAAACCTATGACCTGTTGATTTTGGACTGGATGTTGCCTAAGGTGAGTGGCGTTGAGCTGTGTACCCAGTGCCGCCAACAGGGAAAGAACACGCCAATTCTGTTGCTTACTGCCAAGGACACCACTGCCGATAAGGTGATGGGGCTCGATGCAGGCGCCGATGACTATCTGATTAAACCGGTGGATGTCATGGAATTGTTGGCACGAGTGCGTGCCCTTGGTCGGCGATCGCCCCAATGGCTGGGAGATCAACTGCATTTACAAGATTTAGTCCTTGATCTACCCTCGATGAAGTTAAAGCGGGGCGATCGCACCCTCTTACTCTCAAGACGGGAATACCAGTTTTTAGAATTTTTCCTGCGTCATCCAGGCCAAGTGATCACTCGTGAACAATTAGAGCTAAATCTTTGGGAGTGGGATAACCAACCAGAAAGCAATGCAGTGAGTACTCAAATTCGGCGGTTGCGCCTACGTCTTGAGGAAGTGGGATGTGCCGATTGGCTAGAGACAATTTACGGCATGGGCTACCGCCTGCAGGCCAATTCCTAAAGAATCATCAAATGCTGAAGGAACTCCAGCTAGCAGCCCAGAGATGGCAGCAACTGCCCCCCACGCGGCGGGGGATAGTGATCATTGCGCTGCCAGTTTGTTGTCTTTTGGGTACCGTGGGGGTCCTGATGTGGTTCAGCGCCAGTATTGCTAGTTATGAGCGCTGGGTGCATCACACACAACGGGTGAAAATTGAAGGACGTGAACTATTAAATCTCCTCATTAATGCCAAAACGGGTGTACAGGGCTATCAACTGACTCGTCAGCCGGGTTTTTTGGAGCCCTATCATAGTGCTGTTGCTGAGCTACCCTTGACCCTAGAAAACCTAGAGAACCTAATCAGGGATAATCCTACACAACTGGCACACTTTCAGCAGCTCAAATCCCTAGTCACAAAGGTCTTTGATATTCTAGCAAAACATGTTGCGCTTCAGCTCAATCCATTCTCAGAGGATGCAACCCAACGCTACTACGTTGCTCAGCAACTGGAGCAGGCAGAACAAGCGATGGATCGCGCCCATGCAGCGATTGATGCATTTTTGATGGAAGAAGAACGGCTTTTGCTCGAACGCCAGCAACGCTTAGAAACATTGCGGCGAATGAATAGCTTTGTTATTGTTGTGGCGGTTGTTGTTGGACTAGGAAGTAGTGGCCTAGCCATATCTTGGTTTCAACAGCTTCATCAGGAACTGGATCGACGGGGACGCCGCCTGGAGGCTGCGTGCGATCGCTTGGCTCGCTTTACGGCCAATGCGTCCCATGAATTGCGGGCACCCATTGCTGCTATCTTAAGCCATGCCCAAGTGGGACTCCTGCTGGCGCAAGAAGCCCCAGAGCAATGCCAACTTCGGCTAGAAAAAATAGCAACATTAGCCAAGTTCATGGGGCAACTAGTCAATGACTTATTGTTTCTCGCCCGCTATGAAGGAGCGTCATCTCCTAATTTTACAACATCTTTTGAATTAGTAACATTACTGGAACAAATTGCCCAAGAATGGCAAGAAACCTGCACAGCAAATCATGGGTTCCACCTTGAACTAGCCTCAATCTCTGCAGTGGTTAGGGGCGATCGCGACCTGATTAAACAAGCGATTCTTAATTTGCTCCATAATGCCCATCGCTATACGCCGGCGGGTGGAACAATTACCCTGCGCCTGGAAGTTGCAGAGCGTTTTGCTGTGATTGAGGTCAGGGATACCGGCATGGGCATTAGTGCCACGGCACTGCCCCACATTTTTGATTATTTCTACCGCGATGAACGGGTGCGGCAGCGGGGTATCCACGGTTCAGGACTAGGATTGGCAATTGTCCGCCAAATTGTGGATCTCCATCGAGGAAGGGTCGCTGTTGCCAGCCAAGAGGATCAAGGCTCAACCTTTAGCATTAGCCTACCCCTGGCCTCTAACTGAAGTTGTCATACTTGTGTCATTTTTGTTGGTTATCCTCAAGGTGTTCTGGGGAAAACACCAGGATTAAACACCCCTGAGCTATGACTTCTACCAGTTGAACGGAGGATAAAACATGCAGATTCAACGACTACAACCTCTGATGGTTGCCACCCTTACGGCCCTAGCGATCCCCCTGGCGATCGCCCCCCCTAGTCTTGCCCGTCCGGGTTGGGATGGGCCACCCATAATGGCGCGCGAAGCAGAAAAAGCATTTCGCGATCTTTCAAAAGCGGAATATGAAGGCACACGAGCCAAAGGCATCGGCGGTGCCGATACGACGCTCCTCAGTTTGGGCGATCGTCTGTTGGCCACGGCGCGCCAGCAGCAGCAAAGTAATAACTACTTCGCCGCCAGGGAAACAGCTAAGGCAGCTGCACGAGTTTATGAAGCTGCTCGTAACCTTGCCGAAGCTCGCACGGGGCAAGCTTTTCTTTCCCGGAGCTACTACGATGCTCCCTTCGTTGTCAGTCGTGAGTTAAGTCGCACCGAAGCAGAAATGGCCTACTATAGGGGTACTAACAGCACAATCCGCGACCTGTACAACCGGGGCCGCCAGCTCGCTCAACCAGCCACCCTCAGTGCAACTACACCCCCACAAACAAACGGGAACATTGCCTACTTGGCTACGAATCGCGCTGCTGTTCAACTCCTGAAAGCAGCCCGCCACCTGATGCGAGCCGAGCTAGGCTTTTAAAGCTTGATTAGATTAGTGGTAGGGGTAAGTGTCATCTTGCCCCTAGGGTTTTACCCCATTGCTCAGCCCCTCTCCCTAAATTACCCAAAAACTGGGTTTAATGTTTTACTCTGGGGGCTAGCCCCCGGTTTATAGAGCGGCACAAGAGTACCCATCCCCTTCAGGGGATATGGGAGCATCACGGTAAGGTAGGTACCAAGTTCTTGGTCAAGCCATCTTCCTTAGGATTTGGAGGGAACCTGCAATGGTCGGCAAGGTCACTGAACCCGTAACCAAATTTCGCCCTCTTTAGGGCAGGGGAGTATGTTAGCGCAGTTACAGTTCTTGCAGCCTTTGCCCTTGATTGCTGTGGTGCGCGCACCTGATCCGCTCCAAGCGATCGCCCGTGCTCAGGTCTATCTGCAAGCCGGTTTTACCTCTTTGGAGGTGACTTGGACAATTCCAGATGCCCCCATCGTGCTACAACAACTGCGTCAAGACTATCCTCACTGCACAATCGGAGCCGCCAGCCTACAAACGCCACCCATGGTGGAGGAGGCGATCGCGGCGGGTGCCCAATTTTTAGTGACCCCCCATACAGCCATAGAGGTGGTGCCCCTTGCCAAGGATGCCAACTGTCCTCTGATTTTGGGTGCATTGACGCCCACGGAAGTTCTCTATGCTTGGCAATCTGGAGCAACGGCAGTGAAGGTTTTTCCAATCTTAGCAGTGGGGGGTGCGAGCTATCTACAGGCCTTGCGACCCTTGTTTGCTGAGATTCCCTTAATCCCCTGTGGAGGCATTGGTTGGGAAGATGTGGTGCCCCTCTGGCGTGCCGGAGCGATCGCCATCGCTATGGGCAGCCAACTGGGTACAGATCTGACGAGACTCAAACAGCAGGTGGCTCGGGCTCATCAGGCGTATCAGGCGCTGGGGCAGGGGTAAGGGTGCGCACCCGCTCAGCATGGAAACGTTTGCGTCGCCAGCGTTTGCCCATGTCCAAGCCAATGGTTTTGTGGAAGTCGTCTTGGACTTTGGCAGTTAGGCGGTAGGACACTTGGCGGACAATTTGAGCCAAGACGCGGTTACCGGTCCCCTGAATCAGACCATGGGGCAGACGGTAGATAAACCGCGGAAAGTACATTTTCACCCGCAAATCCAATTCCCAATTCACCCGGGTGTAGTCAAGGATGTTCAAGGCTAACAGGTCCCTGTCGGTTTCAGGTGTGGCTCGCATCGGTACCAAGGCCATAGCCGCTTGAAAATTCACCTCATAGTTCAAAAACGGCTGTTCGGGCACCGGAATTGTTTCAATGCGATAGACCCCCTGCTCTTGGGGTAGCAGATGCAGTCCAATTTTAGGTTCCACTTCATAGCCATGGGAACCGTAGCGACCAATGGTGAGAATGTAGCCATGCTTGCCCACCGGCTCTACTTTCATGGGGTGGGCACAACGATGGAACCAGTCTTGATGGTTGTTGAGGTAGGTTTCATAGCGTAACACTGGAGCATAGACTTCCATCCAGCCTTGGAATTGGTTGTGAAAAATAAAAGGGGGTAGGTTCGTCCCGTACTGGGCGTCCGTCATAGCATTACATCAGCATTTGGTGATTTTGATCCTGACATACTGCTGGGGGCGATCGCTAGTGCGGGGAGCCTTGGAAATGTCATCTCTGTCCAACGGTTGGTTTA
>NZ_DVDW01000014.1:0-31554 GCF_015296045.1 Thermosynechococcus sp. M3746_W2019_013
AGTAAGATTCCACCTAGATCTTGTTGAATTTGGGATTCTGGAGGTACTGGTGGGGGTGCTTGAGACACCCGATAGAGAAAACCAGGACCAGAAAATAGAGCAGGCTCAGGATAGGTGGTGTTGAATTGCTCTGAACCCGCGAGGCCGCCATTAATATTGAGATTTGGGTCAGTTGAATAAACGAGCCAGCGACCATTGGGGGTACTGAAGACATTTGGCCCATAGTTGTTAATAAAGTTATTTTCTGCAACAAGGACAATCGCATCCCCAGTCCCAACACCAGAAATTGGGGCATTAAGAACGATATCGCCTGTTAATGTTCGCAGGAAAATGCTGCGCCCTGTAATGCCTGTTGGATTAACACTGCCGACGGTAAGGGTACTGTTATTGACAAATTGCAAATCCCTCGAACTATTCAACTGAGCGGCCAGTGTCCCCACCTGGTTATTCGGGTTAGTCAAAATTGCACTGCCATCTTGTAAAGTTAAACCCAAGCTGCCTGCTCGGATGGGCGCACTTTGCGTTAGGTTCCCACTGTTTAAACTGAGGATTAGGGTATTGCCGTTGGTATTAATGCCAGTGGTCAGACCATTGACACCGTTGTTGAAACTGACGATACCTAGAGCGCCTTGATTACTCAAGTTCACATTTCCAGTGACATTTCCTGAGAGTGCCTGAAACTCATTGTTGGCATTGCTGAGGTTGAAAGTCCCCTGTCCGAGGAGTTGGAGCGTTCCCCCAGAAATGGTATGGCTGCCCTGAGTAACGCCACCACCGCTATTGAGTGTCAGATTACGACCATAGAGATTCGTTGTGCCAGAGCCATTGAACTGAATACCTAGGGAACTGGCGGCGGGGGTTTGTAGGGTGAGATTGTAGTTGAGGCTGAAGGGGCGAACATCAATGGGACCAGTGCCACTAGGATGACCGATGGTAATTAATGAAAAGCCACCCCTGATTTGGTTGAGGAGAGACTGATTAACGATTAGGTTACCCGTTGCACCATCGCCAAGGCCAACAGGGGTAGCCGCATCAATCGGTTGAAAGACAAGGTGGCCTGCCCCGTCACTATGGATATCTAGTGAGGTGGGATCACCGGAGATCTCAATCCCCCCTTGGGCTGCTAATGTGAGCACGCCATCTTGAACAGCAACAGTCAGGGAATCAGAGAGTGCCATGACCAGACCGGGATTACTATCAGTGCCGCGACCTTCGATAAGAATATTCCCATGGCCAGTCGTTCTGACTGCAGCGGGGTCAGTTGGGCCAGCGTCGAAACGAATCCCAGGGCCTGATTGCCCCCCTGTGCCCCTGAGGGTGAGGTTGCCACCTTGACTAATGATCCTGGTGGAGTTGATCTCGATGCCCGTGTTGTTGACCACCGCAGGACCGGTACCGCCAGTACCTGTAAGGGTAATATTCCCTGTCGTGGTTTGAATTTGTGACCCTTTAAGACCGATGCCAACTTTGGAAAATACTTCAGGGCCGCTGCCGCCCGCGCCGGTCAAGGTAAGATTGCCAGCCTCGGCCCCGATTGAGGAGTTCTGAATTGAGATACCATCCAAAGCGCTATAACTACTACCACTAGAACCACCTGTCCCTAGAATGGTGATCTCCCCAGACCCGGAGGTGAGGATTGAACTGTTACTGATCTCTACCCCGCTAGTTGTTGTTGCACCACTGCCATGAATCCTAATATGGCCACCACCTGCATTGAGAGTAGAGGATTGGATACCAACCCCAGCAGTGGTGACACCGATCGCTGGACTGGTGAAAGGATTAGAACCGCCCCCCAAAACAATATTGCCACCGTTAGAAATCAGTGAGACTGAGCTTAATTGAATGGTACCGGCACCGTTGTTATCAGCATCGGCATGGAGAATGATATTTAGTCGGCCTACGTCTGAGCGAATGTTATAAGAATAAACAAAAATGTTATTTGCGGCTTGGAAAGTTAGGGAGGCGTCGCCCCCTGCTGTCTTGGTAATAGGAGCAGCAATAGTAATATTACCCGCTTGGCTTCCAGTATCACCAGTTGTGATGATGACACTAGTCCCGGAATTCAGAGCAGCTGCAATGGCGGTATTCGCAACAGAGGCATTATCATCTGTGGGGGTAAAAATATCAGGATTGGTACCAGAAAATGTACCCTTACTGGTGCCGCCGCTAATGGTGACATTGCGTGGGTCAAGGAGCCATGTACCGGACTGACCATTAGCTGCAGTGGCATCTACTGTTCCCCAAACGCTCAGTAATTCTCGACCGGAGGTTTCAACAAAGCCCCCATTACCGCCAAGTTGGCCGCCGCGTGCAGTGATAGTGCCGCCAAATTGAGTGCTGTTGTCTGCCCATGCAATGACGGTGCCACCATTGCCTTGATTGAGAGCATCTGCTGCCATCAGACTGCCGCTGTTGATAAAGAGATTCTGGGCATTGAAACTGCTATGCAATCGGTTGGTGCCAGTGGTACCTCCTAGGTAATCGCCCCCCAACAGAATCGTGCCACCCCCGAGCTGACCAGAAGCGGTTAAGTTGGTATTGATGAGGGCGATATTTTGACCGGTGATCGTGATTTTGCCACCAGTACCTATGGGATTGGCGACGGAAAGGCTGCCACTGATGACGGCGGTGTTGGTTGTGGTGGGGATTTTACTGGGGTCATGGACAAGGTGAATGGTGCCATCGGGGTTTCGAATGACGCTGTTGACAGGTTGTGAACCCTGGCCAGTGAGTAAGCTGGGTAAGTCCACAGCAGCGATCGCTCCTCCAGAGGGTAGTCGCTCCTGAGGAATCTCAAGGCTGAGCAGCATTCCCTCTTGGGAGACACGCACCATTCCTGTTTCAGGTACAGCTACAATGTGGATATTTCCTGCGGGGGCTGCGAGTATACCTGTGTTGATCACTTGGTATGCCATCAGGCTGAGGGTTTGACCCCTAGCAACCCTAAGCTCACCTTCATTGATGATGAGGCCTTTACTCAGAAATTCAAAACCGCTGGGCTGACTATTGAGGGATAGATAGAGATTCTGGCCATTGACATCAAAGACCCCTCCCTCAAACAGCACCCGTTGAGCAGTGGAGGCATGGAAAGCAGCGGGAAGATTCAAGCGGGCATTGGGGCCAAAAACAATCCCCGCAGGGTTGAGCAGATACAGGTTGCTGTTGCCACCCGTGATTTGAATCAAGCCATTGATATAACTGGCGTTGCCACCATTGACGCCCGCAAGAATGTTGCGAATTTGCGGATTGGAGAGAAAGTTGGCGATTTGGCCATTGCCAACATTGAAGTCACGGAAGAGGTGAAAGAGATTTTGACCATTCCCCGATAGGCTGCCACCGCTAATATCAATCTGTTGACCATTGTGGATGACGGTGGTGTTAGTGCCATTGATAGCTGGGGTGATCTGGCTGTAAACAGCGTCACTGCACAGTCCCCCAAAGGCTAAGGCAATGGTAAATAGATACCGCTGTAGAGTTTTCACGATTCCAGTCTCCAGATAATTCATCGAGTCGTGCCTCTGGAGACTCTTGTGGAGGAGTGCAGAGGCTGTGGTGGAAATTGGCAATAACCATTATAGGTAGAACAATAAAATTCCCAAAATGCTATGCTTTGTTACTTCTCAATCCGTAACGATCATAGAATGAGCTTATATTCCTAGGAGTAATGGTCTTGGCACAGGGATTACGGGTTGGCATTTTAGGAGCCACAGGTGCGGTTGGCACGGAAATTTTGGCAATTTTGGCGGAACGGTCGTTCCCAGTAGCAGAGTTGCGTCTGTTGGCTTCGCCTCGTTCAGCAGGTCAAACCCTCTCGTTTCGTGAGACCGTGCTGTCTGTAGAGGCGGTGAGTGAACAGACCCTCAAAGGGTTGGATCTCATTCTGGCTTCGGCGGGGGCAAGTGTGTCGCGGCAGTGGCTGCCGATCGCGGTCAAAGGGGGGGCGATCGCGATTGATAATTCCAGTGCCTATCGCATGGAACCCAATGTTCCCTTAGTGGTGCCCGAAGTCAACCCTGAAGATCTAAAAACACACCAAGGCATCATTGCCAATCCTAACTGCACAACAATTTTGATGACGGTTGCGCTATGGCCATTGCATCAGGTGCGACCGATGCGGCGGATTGTGGCGGCCACCTATCAGTCGGCCAGTGGGGCGGGGGCAAAGGCCATGCAAGAACTCAAGGATCAAGCCCTCGATATTCTAAAGGGACAGCCACCGCGCACAGCGGTCTTTCCCTATCCCTTGGCCTTTAACCTCTTTCCCCACAATTCTCCCCTCAATGAGCAGGGCTACTGCCAAGAGGAAATGAAGATGGTCAATGAAACCCGCAAAATTTTCCATGCCCCCCAGTTGCGGCTAACGGCCACCTGTGTTCGGGTGCCCGTGTTGCGTGCCCATTCGGAAGCCCTCAATGTGGAATTTTTTGAGCCTTTTCCACTGCAGGAGGCCCGCGATCGCCTGCAAACAGCGCCGGGGGTACAGTTTGTTGAGGATTGGCAGCGCAATTATTTCCCCATGCCCCTCGAGGCAACAGGTAAGGACCCAGTACTTGTGGGCCGGCTGCGCCAAGATATTTCAGAACCCAATGCCCTTGAACTATGGCTGTGTGGGGATCAAATTCGCAAGGGAGCGGCATTGAATGCGGTGCAAATTGCTGAATCCCTGATTGCCCAAGGATTGCTTTAACTCTCTTCACCAGTCATTGATCCGCAGGTTCACGGGGCGATCGCCCAACCTCAGGGGATGGCTCCCCCAGCCTTTCTAGGTAGGCTTCAAAGTGCTCCTGAAAATACAGCCACGAGGTCATATCTGCGCCCTCGCGGTATTCCCTGGGGGCTTCACGGTATTGGGGCAGTCGCTCTAATTGCTCTTGTAGGAGAGGGGGCAAGTCTTCCACGGCCAGGGCTTTGCAGCCGGTCGCGCTATAGATGAGATAACCGGGGCGATCGCCCATCTTCATCCAAGGCAACCAAGGACCAATCCGACTCCAAGACAAATGGACATCGGCAATGGTCGGTGTCTCCTGTTGTAAATCGGCGGTGGCCACCGTTAGCTTAAAGAGTTCTGCTGCTTGGTAGATGGGCTGGGGGCTGTAGGCTTGAAACCGCTTATCCCTAGCCAAGGGATTGTCATAGTAGGGAAACAGATCAAACTGAAACGTCGTGGTTCTCTCACTGACTTGAGCCGGTACCTCACGGCGAAATAGCCCCTGCACAGGATCGTTGGCAACCGGAATCACGGGAACTCCCTCATCTGTCCAAGGATTGTGCCAGCGATCGCACAGGGATCCATTTTCTGGATCCAGATAAAACGTTAATTCACGGGAAAGAAAATACCACCCTCCCTCGGGATGGGGCAAACAGCGAGCGGCACTCATGCCAACAATGTTGAAGAGGTGGCGGCGACGCTCTTGGGGAACAAAGCTATACACAGCTCCCTGCCATGCGATAAACGTGGTCTTGCCCCTCAAATCTGCCCGCACCCGCACCCAATCGCGAGCACTCAACCATTTTTGAACCAATTCCGCAGCGGGCATGGCTACTCCACAGGAATATTGGCAGCCTGCAATTCCACATCCTGATTCGGATAGCTGGCAAGGCGCAGTGTTAAGGTTTTTGTATTGTTGAGGAGGCTTTTGGGAATAAGAATGGTGCCTTTGACCAGATCACTGCCGGCGGGCAATTCCGTTGGTAGGCCTTCGGTGAGGGCACTCAAAAGGTCACCCTTATCGTTTGTGATTTCAAGAAAGGTGTAAATAAACTGCACCCCTTGGCTACTATCGTTTTTCAAGCTAACCTGCAGCGCTAAATCTTGGCCAAGGGTGTCCACACGGCTAATCTCTAGGCGCACCCCCTTATCCTCAGCGACGATAGGCAGTGTCCGACTCACTGCGGGTTCCGCTGCTGGGGGTTCATTGGCAGGGGTGGGAGCAGGCACAATCTTGCGATCGCTGGAACCCTCGGTCATTTCGGCAATGCGGGCTTTGGTTTGGGCAATGATCTGCGCCTCGTCAAGAATGGGCGATCGCTCCCCTTCAGTTTGATCATTGCCATTCACAGCACTGCCGAGGATGGGATTCACCACCGGCTGGGACACACCGCGCAATGAGTCTCGCCCTAGGTGGTAGCCAATAAAAGCCGTAACTAGAGTAATGGCGGTTGTTGTACTGATTAACACAAGGGAGGTGAGAATTCCGGGGTGAAGGGCACGCAGCATTTTCCTACTCCACTGAGGATGGCTTCATTGAGGAAGAAACCGGCGGTAAGGGGGGCGGATGATTGGGGAGTGCAACGGTGGCCTCCACGTCTTCCTCAGTATTGAGGCGCGATCGCACACTCACAAGGAAGGTTTTGATCACCACCGCAATTGGAACTGCAATTAGAACCCCAACTAAACCCGAAGCCCTAGCGCCCGTCAGGATCGCCAAAAAAACCCAAACCGGATTTAAGCCCGTAAAGCTACCAATGATCCGTGGCGCAACCACATTCTCCAAAAACTGCTGATAGAGAAAGGCAAACCCGACCACCTTCAGGGAGAGCCAAACATCCTGAAGGGCAACCAGCAAACTAATGGAAATGATCCCCACTGTGCCGCCAAAGGGCACCAAAGCCATCACGCCAATAATGACACCAAAGAGCAGTCCATAGGGCACCTTGAGGAAAATGAAAATCGTGGTCAAGCCAATTCCCATGCACAGCCCGAGTACCAGCTGACCAATAAAATAGCTCTCAAAACTGCGGCGTATCGTTTCTGAAACCGTGGGGCGGACCGTATTTGGCAGCCAACTGAGGAGACCATCCCACAATTCATCACCGTGCTGCAACAAATAAAACGTGAGTACAACCGTCAAAATCAGGTTAATCAGCACATCCACAGCACTGCTGAGGGTGCCCAAAATTAAATTCAGCGCCTCGCGAGCTAAGCTTTGCAATTGATCCTTAAGTTTTTCCAACAGTTGATTGGCAAGGGCATCCACATCCACCGTCACCGGCAGATTGAGGGAGTCCACCCACTGGCCAAATTCCAACAGTCGTCGTTGGCTGGAGTTAAACCATTCCGGTAGACGGGCAATGAGCTGTTGTGCCTGATTAAAGAGATTGGGCACCACAACCAAGGCAATGATGGCAATCAGTACCAAGGCGAGCAGAAAGACGAAAATTGCTGAGGGTCCCCGGGGGTTTCCCTGCTCCTCCATCCAGCGCACCGGGTAGTTCAGCAAAAAGGCAAATAGGGAGGCAAGGACAAGCACTGCCACCAGTGGCCCAAAGAACTTGAGAACGGTGGCAAATGCCCAGAAATTCAGCGTCAAAATTGGCCCTGCCAAGCCAATAATCAGAAACCGACTGGCAATGGAGAGACGATTCCACCAGTGACCCGAGGCCGCAGATTGGCTCATAGCTCTAAGCACAGTTGACGAAAGTGATCACCGCGTTCTTCAAAGTTCTGATATTGGTCAAAGCTGGCACAGCCAGGGGAAAAGAGCACGGTTTTGATCGGATACTGGGTCACCAGTTCAGCCGCCGCCGCCACTGCCCGATCCAGTGTCTCCATGATCTCATAATTTGTAAAGCCGATCGCCTCTAGGCGCTGCGCAACCTGCGGTGCCGCTTCACCAATTAAGAGCACCCAAGCAGCTTTCTCCTGAATTAGGTTGAGCCAAGGGCGATCGTCCCCCTTTTTGGCCTGTCCCCCAGCAATGAGAATGACTGGACCTGTCACAGAACGCAGCCCAATTTCTGCAGCGTCATAATTGGTGGCCTTGCTGTCGTTGATCCACTCCACCTGTCGCCATTGACGAATTCGCTCTAGGCGATGGGGTACACCGGTAAACCCCGCCACCCCTTTGGCGATCGTTTCGGCGGGAATACCGGCTAAATGTGCAGTTGCCACCGCTAGAAGAAAGTTTTGCTGATTGTGTTGACCTGGCATTTGCAGGATATGGGTAGGCAGGAGGGGCTGATCCTGAAACCACACTTGATCCTCAGCAATATAGATGCCCTGTTCAATCCCCTGAGGTAGGGCTGCCGCCCCTTGAGTACTGATCCACCATGCCTCGGGCCAACGATTCACCATGTGCTGACGCAGATAGGGATCATCCCCATTGAGAATCACTTGTTTTGCGCCGTTCATTAGGTGGGCTTTGGTTGCCACGTAGGCGTCGAGGGTACCGTGGCGTTCCAAGTGATCCGGCGTGAGGGTTGTCCAAAGGGCAAATTGGGGTTGTAGGGGGGGGCTCGACTCTAATTGATAGCTACTAATCTCAGCAATCACCCAATCAAGGGCCCTTGCGGTCAAAGCCACTTCGCAAATGCTATTGCCAATGTTGCCACAGGCCGGTGCATTGTACCCCGCCGCTTGAAAAATGGCGGCCGTGAGTGCCGTGGTTGTTGTTTTACCATTGGTGCCCGTAATACACACCCAGGGCAAATGGGCAAGGGTCTGCCAGGCAATTGCCACTTCACCGCAGACGGGGATGCCCGCTTGGCGAGCAGCGACCAGTGCAGGGGAGTGCCACGGTACCCCCGGACTAATGACAATTTCATCGGGAACGCGCAGGCCAACGCTGACAAGAGTTTGCAAATCAAAGTCATAGTTGAGTTGAACGGGGATGCCTTCAGCTTGCAGCAGTTGCTGTTGAGATTGCAGCGCCGGAGTTTGGCGGCGGTCACTGACCTCCACTTGCCAACCTTGACGTTTGAGTAAACGGGCGGCAGCAATGCCAGAGCGACCAAGACCAATCACATGAACAGTTGGCATAGTTAAGGGGGGTGAATCCAATCGAGCAGGTACAGACTCGGGGCAGCGGCCACCAAAGTGGTATCCTCAAGGCCAATGGGACCGAAAGGCGATCGCTGCCGCTGAAGGTTGCGCCTTAGACTCTATTATTGTCACACTGGGTAAAGAACAATGCCTAGCTTACGCAGAATTTGGCTCTGTGGTTTGCTATTGACAATCTGTGGCGGGTTCCTCTCCCTTGAAGGTATGCCCGCGATCGCCCGCCGCCGGGAAGCACCCAAAGTGGTGCGCGTCACCAATGTCCAATTGCAGAGTGAGAATATTGCGGGTGTCTGGTACCACCGCCTGACGGGACGCGTGCGCAATGAAACGGCCACACCAGCACGCAATGTTCAGATCTATTACGAAATCTATGATCCTACCGGCAAACGACTGCTGGAAGCGGGATCGACCCAGTTGCGCAATCAAGCGATTAATAGCCAAGGGGAGGCGGAGTTTCTGGCAACTCCCAATGCGGGCGGACGGGTGAAAATTACGCTTGTGGAATGGCTGAGTGGCGATCGCGAGTACCGCTCGTTTCAGCAAATGCAGGAATTTTCCCAATAGCCGGGGCCTACTGGGGTGTCTCACTGGATGTGGCGGATTGAGGGGTTGTTTCCTGCACACCAAAGGCCAGTACCCAGCCTTCAAGATCATTTTTAGTGCGAATCTTCAACCATTCCCCATCCTCACTGCGCTCTAGGATCGTCACCACCTCATCAAAGGCCACGCCCCCCAGGGCATTTGCCTCCCGACTGGGGCGATCGCGCACCCGCAAACCCTCTCCATAGATCACTCGCCCTTTAGGATTTGGCTGCGGTGACTGGATCGGGGTTGGTTCAGGCGTGGGCGAGGGTGAATTCGGTGAGGACTCTGGTGACGTCGGTGGTGGCGAATTGTGTGCCTCGACTTTGGGAGGCGGGGGTGGCCAGAGCAAGTTAAAGATGAGGGGCGTAATGAGGGCAGCAACCACAAGGGTAATCAGGCCTAAGCCCAAAAAGGTTCCCAAGAGCCATTGCAGCAGACGCACAACTGGTTTCATGATCTAACGTCCTGGGGGGGAGACAGGATGCGTGAGGCAAACCGCGCCCGACCGGAGGCCGCCCATTCTTGTAATTGGTGGACTTGTTCGCGAGCTGTCCGCGCCAAGGGGATAATTTCGCTGGCCGCATGCAGGAGATCTTCGGTGGTAAAGTCGCGGTCTTGGCTAAAGGCAAGGTGCATTGCTTCAATGATACACTGCTCGATTTCAGCCCCGGAAAAGTCAATGGTTTCGTAGGCCAGCCGCTCTAGATCGTAGTTTTGCAGGCGATCGCGCCGCACGCGACTGAGGTGCACTTCAAAAATGGCGCGCCGCTCATCCACATTGGGTAGCCCCACAAAAAAGATTTCATCAAAGCGCCCCTTGCGCAGCAGTTCAGGGGGCAAGACCTGCACATTGTTGGCAGTGGCCACAACAAAAACGGCAGAGGTTTTCTCCGCCAACCAAGTGATAATCGTGCCAAAGACACGGCTACTGGTTCCGCCATCGCCACGGCCATCAATGCCGGCAAAGGCCTTATCCATTTCATCAATCCAGAGAACACAGGGCGCCAAGGCTTCAGCAATTTGAATCATTTCGCGGGTGCGTGCTTCCGATTCCCCCACCAGGCCACCAAAGAGCCGCCCGACATCCAATCGCAAAAGGGGCAAGTGCCACTGGTGGGCGATTGCCTTTGCTGTCAGGGACTTACCTGTACCCTGAATCCCCACCAGCAGCACCCCACGGGGATAGGGTAGCCCATAGCGCCGTGCCCGCTCGGAAAAGGCGCCGCCGCGCCGCAGCAACCACTCCTTAAGGTTATCAAGACCGCCAATATCAGCAATCGTTTCTTGGGTGGGGTAAAACTCGAGAATTTGGGTTTGCCGCAGGATCTGCCGTTTCTCCTCCAAGATTAGATCCACATGGCTGCTGTCCAGCATACCGTGGAGGGCAATAATCCGACCCATCACCCGGCGAATTCGCTCTAGGGTCAAGCCCTGACAAGCGCGGATCAATTCATCGAGAAGAGGTTCTGGGGGAATGTTACCGAGGCTGTGGCAGAGCTTCACCAGTTCAAGGCGAATTTCCTCCCGTTGGGGCAAGGGAAACTCGACAACGGTAATCACATCCCGCAGTTCCGGGGGCAACTGCACCGTCGGAGCAAGCAAGATTAAGTTTTTGGGCTGGGACTTGAGTTGCCGTGCCAGGTTCCGCAGTTTGCGAGAGACCGCTACATCCTCAATAAAGCGATGAAAATCCCGCAGCAGAATTATGGCCGCTGCCGCTGGCGGTAGTTTTTCGACAAATTCAAGGGCAGTGAGAGGATTGCGCTTGGCCACCCCCAGATCATTGGGATTACCCTGATATCCCTCGACAAAATCCCAAATGTAGATGGGGCGCTGATTCAGGCGATCGCTAATCCTATGCAGTGTCGCCTCAAGGCGTTCTTCCTCCGTTGTGGCCACATACAACAGGGGATAGCGTGCCCGCAGCAAGAGTTCAAGGTCAGACTGAGCACTCACGGCGATGGTTCTGCACCCTCCAGAGCCGACTGTAGTTGCGCTAGTGTTGCCCAGCGGTGATCCACAGGGGGTTCTGCGGGGGTGGGGGGGTGAATACCGCCACAGTGGGGATCACAGTACTTGGGATAGGGCAGGGCAAGGCACAGTTGCTGGTAGAGCCAATCTCCAAGATCAATGCGACCTGTGGCCGGCAAGGTCTCCACTAGATCATCGTCGGGCTGACTCGTTGGGCTTTCCGCCAGCCAAATCAGTTCACTGGTCGCACACTCTAGGCGGTGATTATAGTACTGCAAACAGCGATCGCAAGAGAGGGTGACAATGGTCTGCACACTGGCCCGCAGTTCTAAGTAGGTGTGGCGGTGACTGGCAGTAACCATCCCTTGCACAGGAGTCAGCGTTGCCAAGTCTGGAAAATGAGTATCCACCCGCCACTCGTAGGTCTGGGCGGGCAGCCGCAACAGTTCAGGAATGCTTAGCCAGTGGATAGGGGTCACGTTAGGATCCTTGACTTATATCATAGAGTTCTTTCAGGAAACGGAAGCACTGCTCGGCCGTCATTGAGCTTGGCTGAAACGTTGCTGCTGGAGAGTATTTTAACCGCAGGCGCCGAATGGTGTCGCTATCCATCTCACCCAACTGCACCAGACGCATTGACCAATTGATAAAGGTTCGCTCTTCGATCCCCTTAAATTCAATAATTTCAGCGCTGTGGTGGCGGGGATCCTTAAGAATACGGGCGTAGGTTTCACTGACTTTCTGGCGATCGCCCTCAAGGGTTTGCAGAAACATGCCATTGCCATAGCACAGCATTCCCGTAATGCCATCGCGCACATTGTTCACCTCTGACTTGGCCATAATATCCCGCAGGTCTGGGTAGGACAACCCATCTGTGGCACAACTGAGATAGATTAGGCGATGTAGTCTCATGGGTTTTCTGTTCTCGATCGCACACAGTTGAGTTTTACTATCCCATAAAAGGGTTCTTTTCTTTAGCTGAATTTTGTTATTAGTATTTCTAAAGGATTTTTATTATTAGTATCTCTAAAGGATTGATATAGAACTCCCCTGTGTGGAATAGGCTGTACAGCCGCAGGCCATAGTAGCCAAGGTAAATGCCCCCCAGCCACCACCAGTTTTGAATGCGTTCATTGATGTCGCGAAAGGGGGTGTGCTGCAATCGTCGCCCTGCTTTTAGTTCAAGGGCCATCAATACAGCAGCCACTGTAAATGCGAGAAAGAGTATAGGGCCAAAGAGATGCATTCTCAGGGCATCTGCAAGATTGCCGCGAGCGATCGCCATAAAAGAACGAGTCAGGCCACACCCCGGACAGGGAATGCCCGTTGTTGCCCAAAACGGACACAGTAAGAAAGGCGGCGTTCCCGTATGGTTAAACAGTGCCGCTCCCACTAAAGGTGCCGTCGTCAGTCCCAAAAAGCCCCAACGGCTCAAGCGTTCCTGTTTAGATAAAACAGCATCAGAGAAGCGCAGCATCGGGTTCCTCAGCATTCACCACTAGTCGCTGCTCCCATTCTGCCGCAAAGGCCGCAAATCGCTCCTCTAAAATTGCCTGCCGTGCTGCTTGGGTAAAGCGAATCAGTTCTGTCACGTTATGAATTGAGAGCAGGGTATAGGCGAGGAGTTCCTTGGCACGCACAAGATGACTGAGGTAGGCGCGGCTAAATGTCCTACAGGTATAGCAGGGACAGGTTGGATCGAGGGGGTCATAGTCGCGGCGGAAGCGGGCATTTTTCAGGTTCCAGCGCTGCCCTTGGACAATGGCACAGCCGTGGCGAGCCAGACGCGTAGGAATCACGCAGTCAAAGAGGTCAACACCAGCAGCGATCGCCCGCAGCATTTCTAAGTGCGTCCCCACCCCCATCAAATAACGCGGCTTATGGACGGGCAGGAGGGGAGCTGTCACCGCCACAACTTCGTGCACAGCACTGTTGGGTTCACCGACACTAACGCCACCAATGGCGTAGCCGGGTAGGTCATAGGGCACCATTACCTCAGCACATTCCCGACGCAGGTCGGCATACACCCCCCCTTGAACAATGGCAAAGAGGGCCTGATCGGATCGTTGTTTGGCGGCAATACAGCGCTCTAACCAATGCAGGGTGCGTTGGGTAGCTTGGATCACTGCCTCACGGCTAGCAGGGTAGGGGGGACACTCATCGAAGGCCATGATCACATCTGCCCCCAAGGCTTCTTGAATGGCGATCGCCCGCTCGGGTGATAACTCAATGATCTGACCATCGTGGGGCGAGCGAAACACCACCCCCTGATCGGAAATTTGCCGCATTTCACTGAGGCTAAAGACCTGAAACCCCCCCGAATCCGTGAGAATTGGCCCTGACCAGCCCATAAAACAGTGGAGCCCCCCCGCTGCAGCCACAATGTCTTCTCCCGGTTGCAGGTGCAGATGGTAGGTGTTGGCCAAGATCATTTGGGCGCCTGCTGCCTTCAGGTGTTCTGGGGTCAGGGTTTTGACATTGGCTAGGGTGCCCACTGGCATAAAACGCGGCGTTGCCACTGTGCCATGGGGGGTGTGAAACAGGCCGGCCCGGGCTTGGGTATGGGCACATTCCTGCTGGCAGACAAATTCAAACACGCTGTGGATCGACAAGAAGGCGTAAAAAATGTTACCAAATCCCTAGACAAACCCACAACTGCTGATCTATGATTAAAACTTGTGACCAAAAACGGATACTGAGTGGGAGCGATCGCCTCAACCCCCTTAAGTCCTTGGTCCCACTGATCCAGGGGTGGCAGCGTGTTCGCAACTTGCAATCATAGCCTTGCCATCTTTACCTGCGCCTGTCCTTGATCAATGAGATGCGCCCTGGGCGTCATCGTCTTGACCGTCTAACTGCTGGGTCAATCCACTATTCCTAACTCTAGGAATCTGCCGAAGTGTAGCCTTGCGGCTTGCTTTTGCTGTTTTGTTGTGATTCGTATTTTTAAGGAACGCGATCGTGACAGTTGGTATTTTAGGGACAAAGTTGGGCATGACCCAAATCTTTGACGAGGCGGGCCGATCTGTCCCCATTACGGTGGTACAAGCGGGACCGTGTCCGATCACCCAAATTAAAACCCCTCAAACCGACGGCTACACAGCAATTCAAGTGGCCTATGGTGAGGTGCGAGAGAAAAACCTGAGTCGCCCTGAGCGCGGTCATCTCAACAAGTCACAAACACCGCCTATGCGTCATCTGCGGGAATTTCGCCTCGAAGATGTCTCTGCCTATCAATTGGGTCAGGCCATCACCGTTGATATTTTTAGTCCAGGGCAGCTTGTGGATGTCCACGGCACAAGCATTGGCCGCGGCTTTGCTGGCTACCAAAAGCGCCACAACTTCAAGCGCGGTCCGATGGCGCACGGTTCAAAAAACCATCGTCTACCCGGTTCTACGGGGGCGGGGACAACACCGGGTCGTGTCTTCCCCGGCAAGCGGATGGCCGGTCGCATGGGCAACACGGCGGTTACCATTCGCAAGTTGCAGGTGGTCCGCGTTGATCCTGAGCGCAACTTAATCCTCATCAAAGGGGCATTGCCGGGTAAACCGGGGGCACTGGTGAGCATTACCCCCGCCAAGGTTGTCGGTCGCAAATAGGGGCTGGAGAGTAGTTATGGTTGCATGTGTAGTTAAAGACTGGCAGGGTGCCGACAGAGGTGAAGCCACCCTGGATCTGGCGACAGCAAAACCTGAAACTGCCAGTCATATTGTCCATCGTGCCCTTGTGCGGCAGTTAGCCAACGCCCGTCAAGGGACCGTTTCCACCAAAACTCGTGCCGAAGTGCGCGGCGGTGGGCGCAAACCTTGGCGGCAAAAGGGAACAGGACGTGCCCGCGCCGGCTCGATTCGTTCTCCCCTCTGGCGGGGGGGCGGTGTGATCTTTGGTCCAAAGCCCCGCGACTATAGCCAAAAAATGAACCGTAAGGAGCGCCGGCTTGCCCTGCGCACAGCTCTGATGAGCCGCGTTGAAGACTTGATTGTGGTTCAAGACTTTGCCGATCACCTGCCACGTCCCAAAACCAAGGAATTGGTGACGGCTTTGCAACGCTGGGGCATTGAGCCAGAGCAAAAAGTACTGCTACTGGCCGCAGACATTACGGAAACGGTGGCACTCTCAGCGCGAAATGTGCCCACTCTGAAACTGCTGCGTGCTGATCAATTGAATGTTTTTGATTTGCTCTATGCCGATCGCATTGTTGCCACCACTGGCGCGATCGCCAAAATTCAGGAGGTGTACGGTGACTAAAGTCCAACCCCGCGCCCTTGCGGATCTCATCAAGCGCCCCATCATCACAGAGAAGGCCACAATTTTGCTGGAGAACAATCAATACACCTTCGACGTGGATCGGCGCGCCACCAAGCCGCAAATCAAGGCGGCTGTTGAGGAACTCTTTAACGTCAAAGTCACGGCAGTTAATACCTATCATCTGCCTCGCAAAGAGCGCCGCGTGGGTCGGTTTGTTGGCTATCGTCCTCGCTATAAGCGGGCGATCGTCACCCTTGCCCCCGACAGCAAGATCGTTCTGTTCCCCGAAGTTTAACGGAGTAGATCATGGGCATTCGCGTTTACCGACCCTACACCGCCGGCGTTCGCCAAAAAACTGTTTCTGACTTTGCTGAAATTACCACCGCCAGGCCCGAAAAGTCACTCACCCGTGGCTTCAAGCGCGACAAAGGCCGCAACAATCGCGGTGTGATTACCAGTCGGCGGCGAGGTGGCGGCCACAAGCGTCGCTACCGCATTGTTGATTTTCGCCGCAGCAGCAAGCTCAATATCCCTGCCAAAGTGGCAACCGTGGAGTACGACCCCAACCGCAATGCCCGCATTGCCCTGCTCCACTACCGCGATGGTGAAAAACGCTACATCATCCATCCGCGCGATTTGACCCCCGGCACTGAGATTATTGCCAGTCCCGATGCCCCCATCGAAGTGGGTAACGCCCTTCCCCTGGGCAAAATTCCCTTAGGTACCAGCGTTCACAATGTGGAAATTACCCCCGGTCGCGGTGCGCAAATGGTGCGAGCTGCTGGTGCCATGGCACAGGTGGTGGCCAAGGAAGGTGACATGGTCACCCTCAAGCTTCCTTCGGGGGAAGTGCGGCTCTTCCGTAAGGAGTGCTATGCCACCATTGGCCAAGTGGGGAATGTGGAAGCCAACAACATCAGTTTGGGCAAAGCCGGTCGCAATCGCTGGAAAGGTCGTCGTCCGAAGGTGCGTGGTTCGGTGATGAACCCCGTAGATCACCCCCACGGTGGTGGTGAAGGGCGGGCTCCCATTGGTCGTCCTGGACCTGTTACTCCTTGGGGTAAACCCACCCTTGGCTACAAAACTCGCAAGAAGAAGAAACTCAGTGATGCCCTGATTGTGCGTCGTCGCAAGAAGTCTTCCAAGCGGGGTCGCGGTGGTCGTCAGTCTTAGGTTTTTGCGGAGAAGTTAGGTTATGGGACGTTCATTAAAAAAAGGCCCCTTTGTGGCGGATCATCTCTTACGCAAGATTGAAGCCCTCAATGAGCGCAATGCCAAGGAAGTGATCAAAACGTGGTCGCGTGCCTCAACAATTGTGCCAGAAATGATTGGCCACACGATCGCTGTCCACAACGGCAAACAGCATGTGCCTGTGTACATCACTGAGCAAATGGTGGGGCACAAACTGGGGGAATTTGCCCCCACCCGCAACTTCCGCAGTCATGTTAAGGGCGATAAAAAAGCCCGCCATTGATTCTCTTGTTCGCCTCTGGGATAGCCGTCTATGGTTTCTACCTCTTCTCCTACTGCCCGTGCCTGCGCCAAGTATGTCCGCATGTCACCCCACAAAGTGCGGCGGGTACTAGATCAACTGCGGGGTCGCACCTACCGCGATGCCCTCATTATGCTGCGCTTTATGCCCTATCGTGCCTGTGAGCCGATTACGAAGGTCCTGCGATCGGCGGCAGCCAATGCCACCCACAATTTAGGCTTAGATCCGGCCACCTTGGTGATTAGTCAGGCCTATGCCGATCAAGGGCCTTGCCTGAAGCGGTTCCGCCCCCGTGCTCAAGGTCGCGCCTACCAAATTCGCAAACCCACCTGCCACATCACGATTGCTGTGGCGCCCCAAAACACTGCTGACGAATCGTAGAAGGATACCACCGTGGGACAGAAGATTCACCCAATTGGCTTTCGCCTTGGCATTACCCAAGAACATCGCTCCCGCTGGTTCGCCGATAGCGATCGCTATCCCGAGCTTTTGCAGGAGGATCACCGCATCCGCACGTTTATTAACAAGCAACTGGCCAATGCTGGCATTGCTGAAGTGCGCATTGAGCGCAAAGCGGATCAAGTGGAGCTGCAAATTCGCACCGCCCGTCCCGGTGTCGTCGTTGGCAAAGGCGGCCAAGGGATTGAGGAACTGCGCAAGCAACTGCGGCAGATGCTTCCTAGTAACCGCACAATCAAAGTCAACGTGGTGGAAGTCAGCCGAGTGGATGCTGAGGCCAGCCTCTTGGCGGAATACATCACTCAGCAACTAGAGCGACGGGTAGCCTTCCGAAGGGCCGTGCGCCAAGCTATTCAGCGGGCGCAGCGAGCAGGTATTGAGGGGATCAAAGTCCAAGTGGCCGGTCGCCTGAATGGGGCAGAAATTGCCCGCACCGAGTGGACACGGGAAGGGCGAGTTCCCCTGCATACCCTAAGGGCAGACATTGACTATGCCTACCGCACAGCCCGCACGATCTACGGCATTTTGGGTGTGAAGGTGTGGATCTTTAAGGGCGAAGTTCTGCCGGGACAAACGGAAGCAGTTCCACGGGAAGCCACTCGCCGTAGCCCGCAGCGCCGTCTACCCCAATTTGAAAATCGCTCTAACTAACAGGGAAGCTAGCGATGCTAAGTCCAAAGCGTACAAAATTTCGCAAACAGCAGCGGGGTCGCATGACGGGAGTTGCCAGTCGCGGTAACTCCATCCACTTTGGCGACTATGCTCTTCAAGCCCTTGAACCTGCTTGGATCACCGCACGGCAAATTGAAGCCGGCCGTCGCGCCATGACCCGCTATATCCGCCGCGGTGGCAAAATCTGGATTCGCATTTTCCCCGACAAACCCGTGACGATGCGGCCTGCAGAAACACGGATGGGGTCAGGGAAAGGGTCACCGGAGTACTGGGTGGCAGTGGTCAAACCCGGTCGCATTATGTATGAAATTGCCGGTGTGACAGAGGAGGTCGCTCGCGAAGCCATGCGCCTTGCTGCCTACAAAATGCCGATCAAGACCCGTTTTCTGGTGCGCAATCAAGAAGAGCAACAACAGGAGGGTTAAGAATGGCACTGACGAAAATGAAAGACCTGCGGCAACTGAGTGATCAAGAGCTGAGCGATCGCATTGCCGCGATTAAGAAAGAACTCTTTGATCTGCGCTTCAAAAAAGCCACCCGTCAAGAGGTCAAGCCCCATCAATTTAAACATCTGCGCCACGAGTTGGCACAGCTTTTAACCCTTGAGAATGAACGTCGCCGCAGTGGAGGCCAAGGCTAATGGCAGTTAAGGAACGTGTTGGCGTTGTCGTCAGCGACAAAATGCAAAAAACCGTCGTCGTTGCTGTCGAAAACCGCGCCCCCCATCCCAAGTACGGCAAAATTGTCGTCAAAACCCGCCGCTACAAAGCCCATGATGAAAACAATGAAGCCAAAGTGGGCGATCGCGTGCGCATTCGGGAAACCCGTCCCCTGAGTCGCACCAAGCGTTGGGTCATTGCCGAGATTCTCAGTCCTCGCACTGCCTAAGGAGAGCCAGCCATGATTCAACAGGAAACCTATCTCAATGTTGCTGACAATAGCGGCGCCAAAAAGCTCCTCTGCATTCGTGTGCTCGGAGGCGGTAACCGTCGCTACGGTAGTGTGGGCGATGTGATCATTGCCACCGTCAAAGATGCGACTCCCAATATGGCAGTGAAAAAATCCGATGTGGTTCGGGCTGTCATTGTGCGCACCCGCAAAACCATCCGCCGCGAAAGTGGCATGAGCATCCGCTTTGATGACAACGCCGCTGTCTTGATCAACCAAGATGGCAACCCTCGCGGTACCCGTGTCTTTGGCCCTGTGGCTCGCGAACTGCGGGATAAAAACTTCACAAAAATTGTCTCATTGGCACCGGAGGTACTCTAATGGCGGCCAAGAAAGCAAACAAAAAGCCCGTGCGCTATCGCATGCACGTGAAAAAAGGGGATATGGTTCAAGTCATCGCCGGCAGGGACAAAGCCAAAGTCGGTGAAGTCCTCGCCGTTTTTCCCAAAACCAGTCAGGTAATTGTCAAAGGGGTTAACCTGAAAACCAAACACGTCAAGCCCCGCCAAGAGGGCGAATCGGGGCAAATTATCACCAAAGAAGCCCCGATTTACAGTTGCAAGGTGATGCTTTACTCCACCAAGCAAAACGTGGCCAGCCGCATCTGCTACACCTACACCGAAGATGGCCGTAAGGTACGGATGCTCAAGAAAACTGGCGAAATCATTGATTAGGTCTCACTTGTTTCCCCCTCTCTGACCCAGCCCAGAGAATGCCCCTAGGAGAAGCCCCATGTCTCAACGCCTCAAAGACCACTACAACAAAACCGTTGTGCCGCAGCTCATGCAACAATTCCAGTACAAAAACATTCACCAAGTGCCCAAGATTGTCAAAGTGACCGTCAACCGGGGTCTTGGTGAAGCGGCGCAAAATGCTAAGGCCCTCGAAGCCACCCTGGCAGAAATTGCTACAATTACAGGCCAAAAGCCCGTGGTGACCCGTGCCAAGAAGGCGATCGCTGGCTTCAAAATTCGCAAAGGCATGCCCGTGGGGGTTGCCGTGACGTTACGTTCCGATCGCATGTATGCCTTTTTGGATCGCTTGATTAACTTGGCACTGCCACGTATTCGTGACTTTCGTGGTGTCAACCCCAAAAGCTTTGATGGCCGGGGCAACTACACCCTAGGTTTGCGTGAGCAATTGATTTTCCCCGAAGTCAACTACGACGACATTGATCAAATTCGCGGCATGGATGTCTCAATCATCACCACTGCCAATACTGATGAAGAAGGACGTGCCCTGCTCAAAGCAATGGGCATGCCGTTCCGTGAGAACTAACGCCGGAGGCAGATTTTTAAGGAGCAACTATGGCAGTAAATGACACGATTGGCGATATGCTAACTCGCATCCGCAACGCAAACCTTGCGCGTCATCAAACCACCACCATTCCGGCCACGCGCATGACCCGCAGTATTGCGCAGGTCCTGAAAGCGGAGGGGTTTATTCGCGATTTTGAAGAGCAAGGGGACGGCGTCAAACGGCAGCTTGTGGTTTCCCTAAAATATCGCGGCAAGCAGCGCCAGCCGATTATTACTGCGCTCAAGCGGGTGAGTAAACCTGGTCTGCGCGTCTATGCCAATTCCCGTGAGTTGCCCCGGGTACTCGGTGGCATCGGCATTGCCATCATCTCCACCTCAAGCGGCATCATGACCGATCGCGAGGCACGGAAGCAGGGCATTGGCGGCGAAGTACTCTGTTACGTTTGGTAAGCTCGGAGGAAGTCCCACATGTCTCGTATTGGCAAGCGTCCCATCCCTCTGCCCAAAAATGTCACCCTCACCCTAGAGGGGCAGCAGGTCACGGTCAAAGGTCCTAAGGGTCAACTCACTCGCGTTTTTCCTCCGGAAGTGAATGTTGCCCAAGAGGGCGAAACGATTGTCGTCAGACGCCGCGATGATTCTCGACCGGCCAAAGAACGCCACGGCCTCTGCCGCACGCTACTGGCCAACATGGTAGAAGGTGTCTCCCAAGGGTTTACGAAAAAGCTCGAGATTCAAGGGGTTGGTTACCGTGCCCAGCTCCAAGGCAAAACCCTTGTCCTCAGTATGGGCTACAGCCACCCCGTTGAGATCGTGCCGCCTGAGGGCATTACCCTAGAAATCGAGGACAACCAAGGTAAAAAAGTCCAGCAAGGCACCATTGTCCTCGTCAGTGGTATTGATAAAGAACTGGTCGGCAACACCTCTGCCCGTATTCGCGCTGTGCGCCCCCCTGAACCCTACAAGGGCAAGGGTATCCGCTATATGGGTGAATTTGTGCGTCGTAAAGTTGGTAAGACAGGGAAGAAATAGATGAAGCAAACTCGTATTGCGGCTCGCCAAAGTCGGCATCAGCGCATTCGCCGCAAAATCAAAGGTACCAGCGATCGCCCCCGCCTCGCTGTCTTTCGTTCCCATCAGCACATCTATGCCCAAGTGATTGATGACACCCGGCATCATACCCTCGTCGCCGCTTCCAGTCTGGAGCCAGAACTGCGGCAAAAGCTGGGGAATGGGAGGACCTGTGCCGCCTCCACCGAAGTGGGGCGACTGATTGCAGAGCGTGCCAAAGCCGCTGGCATTGAACGCGTTGTCTTTGATCGTGGTGGCAATATCTACCATGGTCGTGTCAAGGCCTTAGCGGAGGCCGCCCGTGAAGCTGGACTAGACTTTTAGAGGATGACCCGATGGCAAATCGTCGTAAAAACCCCCGCAAAGTTGAAAAAGAAACTGACTGGCAAGAGCGAGTCGTCCAGATCCGCCGCGTCTCCAAAGTGGTCAAAGGCGGTAAGAAACTCAGCTTCCGTGCCATTGTTGTCGTTGGCAACGAGCGTGGCCAAGTGGGTGTGGGTGTCGGCAAAGCCGCCGATGTCATTGGTGCGGTCCGCAAAGGCGTAGCTGATGGCAAGAAGCACCTTATTGATGTCCCGATCACCAAATCCAACTCTATTCCCCACCCCACCTTTGGCGAAGGCGGTGCTGCCCGCGTCATGATTCGTCCCGCCGCACCGGGAACTGGGGTAATTGCAGGTGGCTCTGTGCGCACCGTTCTGGAACTAGCAGGGGTACGCAATGTACTTGCCAAACAGCTGGGATCCAGCAACCCCCTCAACAATGCCCGTGCCGCCCTCGAAGCCCTTGCAGCCTTGCGCACTTTTCAAGAAGTTGCCGAGGAGCGGGAAATCCCCATTGAAAACCTTTATAGCAAATAGTTAGGAGTGATCCATGCGTTTTCAAGATCTGCACCCCCAAGCGGGATCGCGACGGCGCAAACGGCGGATTGGTCGGGGTATTGCCGCAGGTCAAGGGGCAAGTGGCGGCTTTGGTATGCGGGGGCAAAAATCTCGTTCCGGTCGCCCCACTCGTCCTGGCTTTGAAGGTGGTCAAAACCCCCTCTACCGTCGTCTCCCCAAACTCAAGCACTTCCCCCTCGTCAGCCGGAAGGTTTACACTACGATCAACGTAGGTCGTCTCAATACCCTACCGCCCAATAGTGTGGTGACAGTTGAATCCCTCCTTGAAGCTGGCATTCTCACCACTGCCAAATATCCCCTTAAAGTACTAGGGGGGGGTGAGCTAAATGTCAAGCTAGAGGTCCATGCGGCTGCCTTTAGTAGCAGTGCCCGCAGCAAGATTGAAGCCGCTGGTGGGGTATGTGTGGAGACCTCCGTTGCTGCCGACAGTGAATAGAGGAACCCCAATATGATTGTGAATCGCGGCAAGGCACCCACTGCCCAAGAAACGTTTATGCAGATGGCTCAAGCGGCTGGTCTGCGGGGGCGACTCCTGATCACCATTGGGCTGCTAATCTTAGTGCGGCTTGGCATCTATCTACCGATTCCGGGAATAGAGCGCGCTGTTTTTGCCCAGAGCGTTCAAGATAATGCCGTGATTCGCTTCCTCGATATCTTTTCAGGCGGTGGCCTTTCCGCCCTTGGGATTTTCGCCCTTGGCATCTTGCCTTATATTAACGCCTCGATCATCATGCAGTTGCTGACTGCTGCTCTCCCCTCCTTGGAGCGACTCCAAAAAGACGAAGGGGAAGCCGGCCGTCGCAAAATTTCCCAAATTACTCGCTACGTCGCTGTGGGCTGGGCGGTTCTACAAAGCTTTGGTATTGCCATTTTTGTCAGTTCAATTCCCGGCGCCGCTTTACACCCGGGGCCGTGGTTTGTAGCCGAGATTGTTCTTGGCCTGACCGCTGGCTCAATGGTCGTGATGTGGATTTCGGAATTGATTACTGAGCGAGGGGTGGGTAATGGTGCTTCCCTCTTGATCTTTTTGAGCATTGTTGCCTACTTACCTGCCTCGGTGGGCCAGACGATCGCCCTTGCGGAAAGTGGTGGCAACATCGGCGGCATCGTGATCCTTGTGGCTGTCTTTTTAGCCATGATTGTTGGCATTGTCTTCGTTCAAGAGGGGACCCGCCGCATCCCTATTGTTTCGGCCCGTCGCCAAGTGGGGCGTAAGCTCTACCGCGAGCAGACCAGTTACCTGCCCCTGCGCTTAAACCAAGGGGGGGTGATGCCGATCATTTTTGCCTCGGCGGTACTGATTCTACCTTCGACATTGGCGCAGTTTACCCGTAACGAACTCGTCGCCCGATTTGCGAGTTATGTTTCTCCGGCAGGGCCAACACCCTGGCTATACGTGATTTTTTATTTGCTGTTGATTCTCTTCTTTAGCTACTTTTACTCCTCCTTGGTGGTCAACCCCGTGGATATGTCCCAAAACTTGAAAAAAATGGGCGCCAGTATTCCGGGGATTCGACCGGGGAAAGCGACTTCTGATTACCTAGAGCGGGTTCTCAACCGCTTGACATTCCTAGGGGCGATCTTTTTGGGTCTGGTGGCAATTATTCCCACAGCAGTCGAGAGTGCAACCAAAGTAACAACATTCCAAGGGTTGGGGGCGACCTCCCTGTTGATCTTGGTGGGGGTGGCCATTGACACCTCAAAACAAATTCAAACCTATGTGATTTCACAGCGTTATGAGGGGATGGTGAAGCAGTAATGCGCTTAATTTTGTTTGGTGGCCCCGGTTCGGGCAAAGGGACACAGGCGGCAATTCTGACCACACTCTTGGGCATTCCCCATATTTCTACAGGGGATATTCTGCGGGCAGAGCGAGCTGCCGGCACCCCCCTCGGTCAACAGGCTCAACGCTACATGGATCGCGGTGAACTGGTACCAGATCAGGTGATTGTGGAGATGGTGGCCAATCGCTTGCAACAGCCAGATACGACGGCGGGTTGGCTTTTGGACGGCTTTCCCCGCAATGTGGCACAAGCAGCGGTCTTTGAGGAGATGCTCAAAAGCATTCACCAAGACTACGATTACTTGCTTTTTTTAGATGTGCCCGCTGCGATTCTCCAAGAACGCGCCCTAAATCGCGCTAAGCAAGCTGTCAACGGTCAGCAGCGCTCCGATGATACCCCGGAAACTATCCTTAAGCGGCTAGAGGTCTATGAGCGGGAAACCCTACCGATGATTCAACAGTACATGAGTCATCCTAGGTTTGTGCACATTGATGGAACGCGTACGATTGAAGAGGTAACTGCTGCCATTCAAGCACGTATTGGGGAGGTGAACCGTGTCTAAACAGGATGCCATTGAAATTGAAGGGACAGTGACTGAGTCATTGCCCAACGCCATGTTTCGGGTGGATCTGGACAATGGCTTCAATGTCCTTGCTCATATTTCTGGGAAGATTCGCCGCAACTACATCAAGATTTTGCCGGGCGATCGCGTCAAGGTGGAATTGACCCCCTATGACTTGACCAAAGGGCGGATTACCTATCGCCTGCGCAAAAAGTAGTTTGATCTTTACTGATCACTCTGCTAAGATATAAAATTTGCGACTACATGAGCAACTGATATGAAAGTAAGAGCATCGGTACGGCGTATTTGTGAAAAATGCCGCGTCATTCGGCGACGTGGCCGGGTGATGGTGATCTGCACCAATCCGAAACACAAGCAGCGCCAAGGGTAACCCACTGTTGTTGCACACATAGGAACTAGATTCATGGCTCGTATTGCTGGTGTTGATTTACCCCGCGACAAACGCATTGAAATTGCCCTTACCTACATCTATGGCATTGGCTTAACCCGCTCCAAAGAAATTTTGGCAAAAACGGGTGTCAATCCTGATACACGCACCCGCGATTTAACGGATGCGGATATTGCGGCACTGCGGGCTGCTATTGACGAGTACCAAGTGGAAGGGGATCTGCGCCGCCTGGAGGCCATGAATATTAAGCGGCTCATGGACATTGGCTGCTATCGGGGACGGCGCCATCGCCTTGGATTGCCGGTTCGTGGTCAGCGCACCCGTACCAATGCTCGCACCCGTCGTGGTGGTCGTCGCACTGTGGCTGGTAAGAAAAAACCTGCTGCTAAGAAATAAGTTTTTCCGCTCCTGCTACCTCATTCACGGTTTGGATAGATTATGGCACCCTCTGCAAAACGCTCTGGCCCTCGTAAGCAAAAGCGCAATGTCCCCAGTGGCGTTGCCCACATTCAGTCCACATTTAATAACACGATTGTCTCAATTACCGACCCCAATGGTGAGGTGATTGCTTGGGCCTCCGCTGGCTCCAGTGGTTTCAAAGGTGCCAAAAAAGGCACACCCTTTGCAGCCCAAACTGCTGCTGATAATGCGGCGCGCCGTGCCATTGATCAGGGGATGCGGCAAGTTGAGGTCATGGTGAGTGGTCCTGGCTCCGGTCGAGAAACAGCGATTCGGGCGTTGCAAGCCGCAGGTTTAGAAATTACCCTCATTCGGGATGTGACCCCCATTCCCCATAATGGTTGCCGTCCCCCCAAACGGCGGCGGGTTTAGGTTAGTTTGGGTCCCTTGGGAGCACAGCTATGGCATATCAAATTGAATGTTTGGAAACACGGGTTGAGGAGGATCAGGGGCAGTATGGCCAATTTGCACTGCATCCCCTTGCCCCTGGTCAAGGGATTACGGTGGGGAATGCCCTGCGGCGGGTTCTCCTTTCCAACTTACCCGGTAGTGCTGTGACAGCGGTGCGGATTGCTGGCGTCAATCATGAGTTTTCGACGATTCCCGGTGTGCGCGAAGATGTCATGGACATTTTGCTGCAAATGAAGCAGTTGGTGATTCGCAGCCACACCTCAGAACCCCAAATGGGTCGTCTTTTTGCTCAAGCCCCTGAGAATGAGCCATTGACGGTCACTGCTGGTATGGTGCAGCTTGGCTCTGAAGTGGAGGTGGTCAACCCCAACCACTATATTGCCACGCTGATGCCGGGGGCAACCTTGGAGATGGAATTCAAGATTGAAAAGGATCGCGGCTATCGCTCGGTGGAGCGGGTGCGGGACGATCGCCTTGCCTTGGACTATCTCCAATTGGATGCGGTCTTTATGCCGGTGCGGCGGGTGAACTACACTGTTGATTCTGTGCGCAGTGCCGGTGCAGAGGGCGATCGCCAGCTCCAGGACTACCTAAAGCTAGAAATCTGGACAAATGGCAGCTTGACTCCTCAGGATGCCCTCAATCAGGCGGCAACGATTCTTGTGGATCTCTTTAGCCCCTTGAAGGAAGTGCCCCTACACACCTCTGAGGCCACCACCACCGATGAGCATGACGAAACGGGGCAAATTCCCATTGAGCAACTTAATTTGTCGGTCCGTGCCTATAACTGTCTCAAGCGTGCCCAAGTGAATACGGTGGCTGATCTCCTTGAGTACTCCCAGGAAGAGCTACTGGAGATCAAAAACTTCGGTCAAAAGTCGGCTGAGGAAGTGATCGAAGCCCTGCAAAAACACTTGGGAATTACGCTACCGCCCCAAAAAGCTGCCCGTAACTAGAGAGATTGAATGAGGTTTACCTATGCGTCACCAACGTCGGGTTCCCCAACTAGGACTACCAGCGGATCAACGAAAAGCACTGCTGCGGGCATTGACCACTGAGCTGATTCGCCATGGCCGCATTACCACCACCAAAGCGCGGGCAAAGGCTGTACGCGCAGAGGCAGAGCGGATGATCACCTTGGCAAAGGATGGCTCCTTGGCGGCACGGCGGCGTGCCCTTGGCTATCTCTACGATAAGCAACTGGTGCACGCTCTCTTTGCCCAGGCCCCAGGGCGCTATGGCGATCGCAAGGGGGGCTATACCCGTATTATCCGCAGTGTGCGGCGGCGGGGGGATAATGCTGAATTGGCGGTCATTGAGCTGGTGTAGTAGGCAATGATGACGGCGATCGCCCCTCCTCAAAGCGGCCAACGCTTGGCACTGCTAATTCAGTACCAGGGCACCCACTTCCACGGCTGGCAACGGCAGGTGGGGCAACGCACGGTGCAGGAGGTGATTGAGCAGGCGATCGCCAGTGTTGTCAATCATCCCGTCTCTGTTGTTGCAGCAGGGCGCACAGACACAGGGGTTCATGCTGCGGGTCAAGTGGCCCATGTCACGGTCAACTCGCCTATTCCCGTTCATCGTTGGCCGGGGATTCTCAATGCTCGCTTGCCGGCTGATGTGGTGATTCGTGCCGCGGCGGCTGTGCCTCCTCACTGGCATGCCCGTTTCTCAGCCCTGTGGCGTCGCTATCGTTATACTCTCTATACCGATCCCTGCCCCAATATCTTTCTGCGGCCTTGGACATGGCACTACTACTATGCCCCCTTGGATGTGGCAAAAATGGCAGCAGTGCTTCAGCCATTGTTGGGGCGGCATCACCTAAGTGCATTTCACCGTTCTGGCTCCAATCGTGCCCATTCTTGGGTGGAGGTACAGGCGGTGAGTTGCCAGCGGCGCGGTGCCCTTGTGGAAATTGAGGTACAAGCTTCAGGGTTTCTCTACGGTATGATGCGCCTGTTGGTGGGCCTCTTGGTACAGGTGGGACAAGGCCAGCGATCGCCCGCCAGTTTTACGGAAATTTGGCAACAGGAGCAACGCCACCTTGTCAAGTATGCTGCACCCCCCAGCGGCCTTTGTCTATTGGGGGTGGGTTATCCTGAATCACCCTTCCCCCTTGCCCTGTGCACCGAGGCGATGCCCCAGTTCCAGTTAGCCTCTGTTTGCCCTGAATTGTCTATTGCATAGCACTATGGAGTTTGTGATGACCAGTACCGTAAAAACACCACTGCCCGCTGTGGATGACCTTGCTCCCCAGTGGTATGTCATTGATGCCGCTGATCAACGGTTGGGTCGGCTGGCCGCAGAAATTGCCCGCATTCTCAGGGGCAAAAACAAAGCCATTTACACCCCCCACATGGATACGGGTGACTTTGTGATTGTCATCAATGCCGAAAAAGTCACCGTCACCGGCAGAAAACGCTCCCAAAAACTCTACCGTCGTCACTCCGGGCGTCCCGGCGGCATGAAAATTGAAACCTTTGATCAATTGCAAGCCCGTATTCCGGAGCGGATTATTGAGCACGCTGTCAAGGGGATGCTGCCGAAAAATTCCCTTGGCCGCAAACTCTTTACCAAGCTGAAAGTTTATGCTGGGCCAGAGCATCCTCACCAAGCACAAAAACCCCAGCCTTTGACCATTAACACGATTCCGGGAGCCTAACAATGCAGATTGCTGATCAGTCTAAGCGGGTAGTTTACTTGGGAACAGGTCGCCGTAAATCGGCGGTAGCACGGGTGCGATTGATTCCTGGTAGCGGTCAGCTATTGATTAATGGCCGCAATGGGGCTGACTACCTGCAAAATAACCCCATCTATCTCAACTTGGTGAAAGCCCCCCTTGAAACCCTAGGACTTGAAAATAGCTACGATATCTATGTCAATGCTACGGGGGGTGGTTTGACAGGGCAAGCGGACGCTATTCGTCTCGGTATTGCCCGTGCCCTCTGCCAACTGGACATCGAAAACCGCAAACCCTTGAAAATCGAAGGCTATCTCACCCGCGATCCCCGTGCGAAGGAGCGGCGTAAATACGGTCTGCGCAAAGCCCGCAAAGCCCCCCAATACTCAAAACGCTAAAATTTTGTTGTTGACTTCTCGTTTGTGGTGAGACTCCTATGCCAAAACCGAACATTCATCCCCAGTGGTATCCCGAAGCCAAAGTCTATTGCGATGGTGAAGTGGTCATGACAGTTGGTTCCACGAAACCAGAACTGCACGTAGACATCTGGTCGGGCAACCACCCCTTCTTCACCGGTACTCAGAAAATTGTTGACGCCGAAGGGCGGGTGGAACGCTTCCGCCGTAAATACAGCGGTACTAAGCCTCAGCAAACGGCTAAAGGGAAAAAAGCCGCCACTAAATCTGCACCTAAGACTAACAAAAAGGGCTAATTGCTCTTTATGTCCCTCTTTTTTCAGCCCGCTGAGTGGCTGCCCCATCGCGCCTGTTGGTTAGCTTTCCCTAGTCACGAAGATCTTTGGGGGGAGTTATTACCGCAGGTGCGCTTCGAGTTTGCTGCCCTGTGTCGGGCGATCGCTGACCCTGATCCGGTTACGGGTCAATGTCGAGGCGAGCAACTGAAAATTCTGGTGCTGGATGAAACAGGCAAAGCCACTGCCCATTCCTACCTAAGCGATCTCAACCCGCAATTTTATCAACTGCCCTTTGGTGACATTTGGCTGCGGGATACAGCTCCTGTGGGCCTCATCAATGAGGCGGGCGAGCGACGGCTCCTCTGTTTGCCCTTTAATGGCTGGGGCAAAAAGTATGAACTGGCTGGCGATAGTGACTTGGCCATCCGCCTAGCCATCCGGATGGGGATACCCTATGGTACTGTGCCCCTATTTCTCGAGGGGGGAGCGATCGAAGTGGATGGCGAAGGAACCTGCCTCACCACTCGCCAGTGCCTCCTCAATCCCAACCGCAATCCCTATTTAAGCAGCGAAGAAGTGGAAGCCCGCCTCAAGCCCGCCCTTGGCGTGAGCAAAATCCTCTGGATTGAATCGGGATTGGTCAACGATCACACCGATGGTCATATTGATACCCTGGTGCGTTTTATCGCCCCCGCAACCGTGGTCTGTATGTTGCCTGACAGCCCTGACGATCCCAACCGCGATATCCTGCTGACGATTTATCAGCAGTTGCAAACCCTGACCGATGCCAAGGGGCGCTCCCTAGAGGTGATCCCAGTCCCTTCACCGGGGCGGGTGATGAGTCAAAAGGGGGAGATTTTGCCCGCTAGCTATGTCAATTTTTATATCGCCAATACTACTGTTGCTGTCCCCACCTATGGTGTCGAAGCCGATACCAAAGCAGTGGAGACGATCGCTAAGCTCTTTCCCAATCGCAGAACCATTGGCCTGCCCGCGCGGACCATTTTAGAAGGGGGAGGCGCTTTCCATTGCATTACTCAGCAGGAATTATGAGAACACTGACCGTTGCTGCCATTCAAGCTCAACTGACCGATGACGTTGAGACTAATATTCTGCACCTCAGTGACTTAGTGCGGCAGGCGCATCAACAGGGAGCACAGCTCATTGTCCTGCCAGAGCTATTTGAGGGGCACTACTTCTGCAAGGAAGAGCGGGAGATTCACTTTCAGCGGGCACACCCCGTGGAAAACCACCCAACGCTCGCCCACTTTGAGGCCTTGGCGCGGGAACTGGAGGTGGTGATACCAGTCTCGTTTTTTGAAAAGGCGGGTACCGTCTATTACAACAGTGTGGCCATGATTGATGCGGGGGGCGTCAATCTGGGTGTCTATCGCAAAAGTCATATTCCCGATGGCCCCGGCTATGAGGAAAAGTTCTACTTTCGACCGGGAAATACAGGCTTTCGGGTCTGGCGCACCCGCTACGGCAGAATCGGTGTCGGCATCTGCTGGGATCAGTGGTTCCCCGAGGCAGCACGGGTGATGACCCTCATGGGGGCAGAGGTGCTAGTGTATCCCACCGCCATTGGCAGTGAACCCCATGATCCCACACTGGACACCAAAGACCCTTGGCAACGGGTGATGGTTGGCCATGCAGTGGCAAATGTAATTCCAGTGGTGGCAGCGAACCGTGTTGGTGATGAAGGGGGGCAAGTATTTTATGGCAGTTCCTTTATTGCCAATCCAAGGGGAGATCTGGTGGCTGCAGCCGATCGCTCCCAAGAAGCCGTGCTTGTTCATCAATTTGATTTAGAGGAAATTGAGCGCCTGCGGGCGGCCTATGGCTTCTTTCGCGATCGCCGACCCGGACTCTACAAAGCCTTGTTGACTGCCGATGGGGTTATTTAATCTACGGCGCGATGATCATCGGCGTGGGTTATTCTTAAAGATCTTAAAGATTTGTGAACGGGCAGCTACATTTCAGTGTCCTGGTCGCGATCGCCAGCGGCCTAACTCCACCGACAGCTGCGTTTGCCACTGCACAGTTATCACTGCACCATTATCAGCGTGATGGGTCTAAACTTTGCTGCCTACAGTACTGCTAGTTCCTCTGCTAACGATGCCACAGGTCAAATTATCTTCCTCTGCAGGAATGTCCAAGATGCA
>NZ_DVDW01000017.1:0-104208 GCF_015296045.1 Thermosynechococcus sp. M3746_W2019_013
GCATCTCTGCCTCAGGCAGCACCATCAACTGCATCAACCCCAGACTCAAAGGCAACTTTAGGTTGCTGTCGTCACTGTTTGCCAAGATACTCCCGCCTTCATGGCACTCAGGACGCCGATCGCCTCGGCATAGGACTGGCAAGGAATTGTCTCTATCCCCAAATCGGCACCGGTAACATTGAGGGTTGTGGTATTGTTAGCTACTGTTAGGATGGGGATGCCTTGATGAGCCAAGGCCAGAATTCCCCGTCCACCAAGTGCCGTAGCGGGTACAATCACTGCATCCACGTCCTGTCGCCACAGGGCATGCGGGTCACTTAAGCTGTAGCGGGGAGCACGACTCAACCCCACGAGCACGGAAGGCAAAAAGGTATAGCCAATTTCTTCGGCAAGGGCGCGGGGATGTACACTCTCCTCTAGGGGTAAGGGTTCCAGGGCTGGGGCATGGGCTGCTGGAATCTGAAAGTGCTGGACAATCAAATGACTAATGACTGCTTCTGCCCCTGCTAGGGGATCGACACCTTGGCCACTACGATAGTGGTGCAATGCTTCTGTGCCCGGATCATCAGGAAAGCGAGTCACGATCGCGATCGCCTCTGCCTTAGCGACTTGAATCAGTGTTTCTGCCGACCGCAATAAACTGGCAGGGTTCGCCACAGTGCCCCATGTTGCTCCGGAGGCAGCGGTTTGTAGCTGTACCCCCAACGGTTCATCTGTAATAACCGGTTCAGTAAGGGTTAGACCCAAGGTAGCAGAACAGGCCGCCGCCGCTTGACGATGGCGAAGTTGCAGCTCGGGTTCTATGGCTGCATCCAGTAATAGACCAATGCGATTTGCACGGGGTGGTAGCAATCCCCAGTGGCCAGCGGCAAATTCATCAAGGGCATAGCCTTCGACATACCAAACATTGGGCAGTGGCCAATAGAGCATCGCCCCATTCAGAACGTTGGGGTGAGTAATCAGCCGATCGCACACTTGGGCCAAGGCACGAACAACTGGAATCGCATCCCCCGCATAACCGCCAATGGCAGCCCCAATGCCCGTTGGAATGATCAGAACCGCCGTCAGCACCTTAGCGACTCGCCTGGGCTGGGAGGGGAGCTGGCTGAACGGCCACGGTTACAGTTTGGCCACGACGGCGCACTTCCAGTTCCATGGTGCGACCAATGCCGGTGCTTTCCACCATTTGCTGCACTTGATCCGCTTTGGTGATGTTTTGGCCATTGATACGATGGATCACATCTCCAGGTTGCAAACCGGCACGGGCAGCGGGAGAGTTGGGGAGGACTTCAAAAATCAAAACCCCCGAACTTTCCTGCACGCGGACAGGACTATTGGGATTGGCGTTGAGGCGTTGCTGCACCTCAGGGGTAAGATTGGTCATGCGAATACCCAAGAAGGGGTGATCCACGCGACCATTGGCAATCAGTTGGTTGGCAATCCGCTGAGCCGTGTTGATGGGAATGGCAAACCCCAACCCCTGGGCACCACCAATGATCGCTGTATTCATGCCAATCACCTCTCCCCGCTGGTTCAACAGGGGGCCGCCAGAGTTACCGGGGTTAATGGCTGCATCGGTTTGAATAAAGCCCACTCGCTTATCGGGTACACCAATATCACCGCTAGAACGTCCGGTTGCACTGATAATGCCTGCAGTCACCGTATTATCAAGACCCAATGGATTACCGATGGCGATCGCCCACTCCCCAGGGCGCAAATTATCAGAATTACCAAGACGCACCACCGGTAAATTGTTAGCACTCACCTTGACCACAGCCACATCCGTCAGACGGTCTTGACCGAGAACCTGCCCCTCAAACGTGCGGCCATCCTTGAGGGTTACTTTCACCCGATTAGCACCATCCACCACATGGGCGTTTGTCAGGATCAAGCCATCGCTACTAATGATAAAACCAGACCCTAGACCCCGTTCTTCACGGCTGCGGGGGGGCATCATTGGCCCAAAAAATTCCTGAAAGAAAGGATCATTAAAGATAGCTGGCACACGGGTCTGCACCGTACGGGAAGCATCAATCCGCACCACAGCAGGCCCCACCTGTTCAACCGCACGGGCAATAAAGTTAATGTCATTTCCCGCTGGTAGCGGTGCCGGTAACTGTGCCAAGCTGGGAGTGACCAAGGGCGTTGATGCTGGCATCAAGTGGGTGACAAACATGGCAGCGGCTGCCCCCAATGCCATTAACGAGAGATAGGTAACCGACTTACCAAGACGCACTGTCATAGGTGATTGCCCTTTTGCTGACACTAGCTCTTGAATAAAGACGGCAATTGAGGGAAGTAGGTTCCAGCTTCTCGCCTACCACTTCAGGAGGTTAAATTTCTCCATGTCAACAGTGTCGCGGTTGCGATAAATGGCCAAAATAATTGCTAAACCCACGGCGGCTTCGGCGGCTGCCACGGTAATCACAAATATCGCAAAGACTTGCCCCTTAATTTGCTGGCCATCTAGATAGTTAGCGAAACCAATCAAGTTGAGGTTAACAGCATTCAGAAGCAACTCAATGGACATGAGCACGCGCACGGCATTGCGACTGGTAACCAACCCATAGATGCCAATACAAAACAGCAGTGCTGCCAAGATTAAAACATTGGTTAACTGCATCGTCATTTCCCTATTTTTCAGACAAAGCTACAGGTTCGCGGGGACGTTCCGGTAACTCCAAGGGGGGTACCACCTCTTCCCCTAGGAGGGGTTCAGGTTCCAAGACCAGTTCGCGGCGGGCAAGAACCACTGCCCCAATCAAAGCCATCAGCAGTAAGATCGAGGCCAATTCAAAGGGCAAGAGGAAATCACTGAAAAAGTGCTGGCCGATGGTGGTGATGCTGTCAGTTGTGGGGGGCACGGAACTGAGTTGCCAAGGGGTTTGCAAAATCATTTTCGTCAGCAAAGCAAAGACCCCAAGGGAGACCACTGCAGCACCCCCCTGGCGTAGCCAACGCCCCGGCACTGGGGTATAGGCCTCGCGCTTATTGACCAGCATGATGGCAAACAGAATGAGAACGTTGACCGCACCGACGTAGATGAGAATTTGCGCCGCTGAGACAAAGTCAGCATTCATGAGGATATACAGCCCAGAGATGCTCAGGAACACTCCCCCCAGCAAAAAAGCAGAATAGACAACATTGTTCAGGAGCACAACGCCAAGGGCAGCAACAGTCACTGCAGCGGCAAGGGCAAAGAAAGTAATCGTTTGGGTCAGAGTGGCTAAGTCCACAACAACAACTCCTAGTTCTCAGATGATTCAGCAGGGTTGGCGATCGCCTCGGGATGCTCTCCCGCCCGTTGGGCACCCGCGGGCAAATCATGGCCAGACATCACGCCAGCGGGCAGGTAGGCAAACTCACGGATTGGCGTCACCATTGGATCTTGGGTTACTTTGTAGGGAATGCGTCCCATTGCAACACTGTCGTAGTTCAGCTCATGGCGATCGTAGGTGGCTAGTTCGTATTCTTCTGTTACCGAGAGGCAATTGGTGGGGCAGTATTCGACACAGTTGGCACAGAAGATACACACGCCGAAATCAATGCTGTAGTGCTTGAGTTCTTTTTTCTTGAACTCTTTATTGAAGACCCAATCCACCACAGGCAGGTTAATGGGGCAAACGCGCACGCACACTTCACAGGCAATGCACTTGTCAAACTCAAAGTGAATCCGGCCCCGGAACCGTTCTGAGGGAATGAGCTTTTCGTAGGGATACTGCACTGTTACCGGTCGCCGCCGCATGTGATCGAAGGTAACGGAGAGGCCTTGACCAATGTACTTCGCAGACTGCAGTGCCTCTTTGGCATAGTTGGTAATCTGATTGAGGAATTTCATGGTGTCACCTCATAGAAATGGGGAGTTTCTTAACCGCCAAAGGCGACGGGAAAGGCGAGCTTTAAGCCAGCGGTCAGCAGCAGATTCACTAGACCCACTGGTAGTAGGAATTTCCAGCCCAGGTCTAGGAGTTGGTCAATACGCACACGGGGCACTGTCCAGCGCAGCAGAATCGCCAAAAAGACAAAGAAGTAGGCCTTAATCAGGGTCATTGTGATGCCCAGCACTGCAAAAGCAATCTGCAAAAAGGGATTGGTTTCACTCACCCCAAGGAGATTGGCAATAGTTTCTAGGGGAATGGGGAAGCTCCAACCGCCAAAGTAGAGAACACTGACTAAGAGTGCCGAAAGTACAAGGTTAACGTAGGCACCCAAGTAAAAGAGGGCAAACTTCATGCCAGCGTACTCTGTTTGGTAGCCAGCCACGAGTTCTTCCTCGGCTTCCGGCAAGTCAAAGGGGAGGCGCTCACACTCTGCCAGAGCGGCAATCCAAAAGATCAAAAAGCCGATGGGCTGTCGCCAGACATTCCAACTGAGGATGCCGTATTCCGACTGCTGCTCGACAATTTCCACCGTGCCTAAGCCATTGGACATCATAGCCACTGCCAACACTGCCAAGGCAAGGGGAATTTCGTAGCTAATGGATTGTGCCGCTGCCCGCAGTCCCCCCAGTAGGGAGTATTTGTTGTTGGAGGCATAGCCCGACATCAGTAGGCCAATGGGCGCAATACTTGACAGGGCAATCCAGAGGAAGACCCCCATTGCCAAGTTGGAGATCAGTAGGTTTTGGCCAAAGGGGACAATAATGTAGGACAAAAAGACGGGAATCACGACCACTGCTGGCCCAAGGGTAAACAGCCAGCGATCGGTATTTGCGGGGAGAACATCCTCCTTAAAAATCAGTTTTAGGCCGTCGGCCAGGGGCGCCAAAATCCCCAATGGGCCAATGTATTCAGGGCCAATCCGCTGTTGCACAGCAGCAGAAATTTTCCGCTCTAGCCAAACGGCCACCAGGACGCCCACCGTAGCCACAATTAGCATCATTAACATTGGCAAGGGTAGCCAAAGTAGCTTGGCTAGATCATGGGAAAGGCCAAGGGATTCCAACGCACGAATAAACTGCCCCTGTAAGTCAATACCAGATTCCATAGCGATTCGATCGCGCCCCACCTACAGACACGCTCTACAGTATAAAGGTTTTACTTCCGTTAAGAAGATAGATTTGGGTCAAATTTTATCACCACAGGTATTACAGATGTTTATAGTTTATCCTTTGTGTCCTTGGGTTCCACGGGCCAGTAGGATCTGAACAGAAGAGCCCATTTTTAAGGAGAACAGGGTGGCGATCGCGATCCAAAATGCGGTGATTTGTACCCCAGAGGGAGAACTCCGCCAGCAACAGGTGCGCCTTGAGGGCGATCGCATTGCAGAAGTGGCAGAGCGCGTCACTGTGCACCCCGGCGATACGGTTATTGATGCAACAGGCTTAACCCTCCTGCCGGGGGTAATTGACCCCCAAGTGCATTTTCGTGAACCTGGCTTAGAGCACAAAGAGGATCTGTTCACCGCCAGTTGTGCCTGTGCCAAGGGGGGGGTCACCAGCTTTTTGGAAATGCCCAATACCCGTCCCCTAACCATTGATCAGGCGAGCCTAGAGGATAAACTGGCCCGTGCTGCCGCCAAATGTGTCGTGAACTATGGTTTTTTCATTGGCGCCACTCAGGATAACCTTGCCGTCCTCAACACTGTCCACCCCGTCTGCGGCATCAAGATTTTCATGGGATCAATGCACGGGCCCCTCTTGGTGGATGAGGAGCCAATTTTAGACCGTATCTTTAGTGAGGGCAAACGCCTCATTGCTGTCCATGCCGAAGATCAGGGTCGCATCCGGGCCCGCCGCGCACAATTGGCTGGCATTACCGATGTGGCCATACATTCGCAAATTCAAGATGAGATTGCGGCCCTCAACGCCACCCAGTTAGCCGTGAAGCTCTCCCGGAAATACGAACGCCGCCTGCACATTCTGCATCTTTCCACAGGGATTGAAGTCGACTTTCTGCGCGAGCACAAACTTCCTTGGATAACGGTGGAAGTCACTCCCCAACACCTGCTACTGACCACAGAGGCCTACGCCAAAATTGGTTCCCTTGCGCAGATGAACCCACCCCTGCGCACAGCAGTAGATAATGAAAAACTCTGGCAAGGGCTCCTCGATGGCGTCATTGACTTTATTGCCACCGATCATGCCCCCCACACCCTAGAGGAAAAGGCGCAGCCCTATCCCCACAGCCCCTCTGGTATGCCGGGGGTAGAAACCTCCTTGCCCCTCATGCTGACCCAAGCGATGGCAGGCCGCTGTACTGTGCCGCAAGTGGTGCGCTGGATGTCCACTGCTGTTGCTGCGGCCTATGAAATTCCCAACAAAGGGAAAATTGCCCCCGGTTACGATGCGGATCTGGTGCTCGTGGATTTGCAGACCTATCGCCCAGTGCGCCGTGAGGAACTTCTCACCAAGTGTCGCTGGAGTCCTTTTGAGGGTTGGTCATTGACAGGATGGCCAGTGTACACCTTTGTAAATGGTGAGGTTGTGTTTAGCCAAGGGCAAGTGAATACTGCTGTGCGCGGACGTCCTCTCAGGTTTGGCTTGGGCTAAGGAAATTGGCCAAAGGCCGACCAAGACAATCGATTAAACTGATTAAACCGATTAAACAAATTTAAAAAATTTAAATAAATCAAGACACCAGCTCTGCAAACCCTTCTTGATCATTCGGGCATCCTCTGATTTGGTGGAACCAAGCATTGCTAGCCTCCTATGAACTCATGCTAATCTAGGCCAAAGAGAGAACATCACTTTACTGATTTTATTTAGACAACACAATGCGTATTCTGGTTACCGGCGGCGCTGGGTTTATTGGTTCCCATCTCGTTGATCGGCTGATGGAAGCGGGTCATGAGGTCATTTGTCTAGACAACTACTTCACTGGTACGAAGCGCAACATTTTGCGCTGGCTAGGTCATCCGAACTTTGAACTGATCCGCCATGATGTCACCGATCCAATTCGCCTTGAGGTGGATCAAATCTATCACTTGGCCTGCCCCGCCTCACCGGTTCATTACCAGTACAATCCGGTCAAAACAATCAAAACCAATGTCATGGGCACACTCCACATGCTGGGGTTGGCCAAACGCGTGAAGGCACGATTTCTCCTGGCCTCAACTTCAGAAGTCTATGGTGACCCGCAAGTGCATCCCCAATCTGAGTCCTACTGGGGGCATGTCAACCCCATTGGTGTGCGCTCCTGCTATGACGAAGGCAAGCGAGTGGCAGAAACTCTTACCTTTGACTACCACCGTCAAAACAATGTGGATGTTCGAGTGGCCCGGATTTTTAATACCTATGGCCCGAAAATGCAGGTCAACGATGGCCGCGTCGTCAGCAACTTTATTGTCCAAGCCTTGCAGGGCATTCCCCTCACGGTTTATGGGGACGGCTCCCAAACCCGTAGCTTTTGCTATGTCAGTGATTTGGTGGAAGGGTTGATTCGGCTGATGAATAGCGATCACATTGGCCCTGTGAACCTCGGCAACCCTGATGAATACACGGTGCTAGAGCTCGCCCAAAAAATCCAGGCCCTGATTAATCCAGGGGTGGAAATCCAGTTTAAGCCCCTGCCCAGTGATGATCCCCAGCGCCGTCGTCCCGACATTACCCTCGCTCGCACAGTGTTGGGCTGGCAACCCACCGTTCCCCTCCTCGCGGGGCTGCAGCGGACAATTCCTGACTTTGCTGAGCGGCTGGGCGTACCCTATACGCCTATGATGGTGGAAGTTTAGGGAGGCCACAGGGAATGCGGGTCTGTGTAATTGGCACCGGCTATGTGGGTTTGGTGACGGGAGTGTGCCTGGCACATATTGGCCATGAGGTCATTTGCATTGACAACAATATTGACAAAGTCAAGCTGCTGCAACAGGGGGAATCCCCGATTTATGAACCGGGTCTGACGGAGTTACTCCGTGGTTGCATTGCCAGTGGTCGCATTCGCTTCAGTAGTGATCTTGGCACTGGGGTGGAATTTGGTGAGGTGCTCTTTATTGCTGTCGGTACACCTGCGCTGCCCAATGGTGAAACCGATACCCGCTATGTGGAAGCCGTTGCCCGGGGGATTGGTGCCCATTTGCATTTGGGATACAAAGTGATTGTCAATAAATCCACAGTGCCCATTGGCTCAGGGGACTGGGTACGGATGATTATTCTGGATGGCGTGGTTGAGCGAGAACCCGATTTGGCCGATGCCATTAAAGCCGGGGGAACCCATCCGCCGCTAGATTTTGATGTGGTCAGCAATCCTGAATTTCTGCGGGAAGGTTCAGCGGTCTATGACACGTTGAATCCCGATCGCATTGTCTTGGGCAGCAGTAGCCGCAGAGCGATTCAAATCATGCAGGAACTCTATGGGCCGATTATTGAGCGCAAGTATGCGGTTGATCCCACCTTGCCTCCCGTACCAGTTTTGGTGACGGATCTGAGTTCGGCGGAAATGATCAAGTACGCTGCCAATGCCTTTTTGGCGACTAAAATCAGCTTTATTAACGAAATTGCCAATATTTGCGATCGCGTGGGGGCAGATGTGGTTCAAGTGGCCAAGGGAATTGGTTTAGATTCCCGTATTGGCGAGAAATTTCTGCAAGCGGGCTTAGGTTGGGGGGGCTCCTGTTTTCCCAAGGATGTTTCGGCTCTCATCCACACGGCGGAAGACTACGGCTACGATGCCCAGTTGCTTAAAGCAGCGGTTCAAGTGAACCAGCGGCAGCGCTTTATTGTCATTGAAAAACTGCAACAGGTGCTGAAGATCCTCAAGGGTAAAACCATTGGCCTTTTGGGGTTAACCTTTAAGCCCAACACCGACGATTTGCGGGATGCCCCTGCCCTTAATCTGATTGAGGAACTGCATCGCTTAGGTGCTAAGGTCAAAGCCTATGACCCCCTTGTGTCCCAGTCGGGTCTGCGATCGGGTCTCTCCCATGTGATTGTGGAAACGGATCTACTGCACCTTGCTGATGGCTGTGATGCTCTGGTGTTGGTGACCGACTGGCCACAATTCCAAGAGGTGGATTATGGCGCCTTGGCCAAGGTGATGCACCAACCGGTGATCATTGATGGCCGCAATTTCTTAGATCGCAAGGGGCTAGAGTCACTGGGCTTTCGCTATGTGGGGATTGGTCACTAGGCATGGAACCCCTCAGCCTGATTTATGAGCAGGCCTACTGGCAACAGGGCTATTGTCGCGTCGTCGGTGTGGATGAAGTGGGGCGGGGTTGCTTAGCAGGGCCAGTGGTGGCGGCAGCCGTCATTTTGCCTGTGGACTGTGTCCCCCTTCCAGAGGTACGGGATTCCAAGCGGTTGACTGCTCGCCAGCGATCGCGCCTCTTTGGGCAGATTTATAACCAAGCGATCGCCATTGGCATTGGCAGTGCCAGTGTGGCGGAAATTGATCAGGTGAATATTCTGCAAGCCACCTATCGAGCGATGGTGCGGGCCCTAGGGCGGGTGGCTCCTTGGGACCATGCCCTAATTGACGGCAAACTAACAAAAACAGCGCCCTTTGAAAGGGTAACGGCCATTATCGGGGGCGATCGCCGCAGCTATAGTATTGCCTGTGCCTCAATTATTGCCAAGGTACGGCGCGATCGCTTCATGGCCCGCTTGGCTCGTCGTTATCCCCAGTATGGCTGGGAACGCAATGTGGGCTACGGCACCCCCGAACACCGCCAAGCCCTTGACCAGTATGGCCTTACTCCTTGGCATCGGCGATCGTTCCTGAAATCCTTGCTTCCTGTCGACTCGCACTTGTGCAATGCCATCACAGGAGAGTAGGCTGAAAAATGGCAAACTATGACGTTTTTTTGAGGATTCCATGCGGGTTTCCCTTCGCTGGCTACGGGAATTGGTGGCGGTTGATCTCGATGTTGCGATTTTGGCCGATCGCCTGACGATGGCAGGGTTTGAAGTCGAAGAAATTGAAGATCGGCGCGCATGGGCTGAAGGGGTTGTGGTGGGGCGTATTTTGGCCTGTGAACCCCATCCCGATGCCCAAAAATTACGGGTCTGCCAAGTTGATGTGGGTCAAGGGGAACCCCGCACCATTGTCTGTGGGGCACCCAATGCCGCAGCAGGCCTGTATGTACCCGTGGCCCTACCGGGGGCATATCTGGCAAAAATTGATCTGAAAATTCGACCAGCAAAACTGCGGGGGGTCAAGTCCGAAGGTATGATCTGCTCCCTTGCGGAATTGGGGCTAACCAAGGAGTCTGAGGGCATTCACACCTTCACTGATGCAGTAACCGTAGGCCAAGATGTACGTCCGCTGTTGGGTTTGGATGATGTAATTTTGCACCTCAGCTCCACCGCCAACCGTGCCGATGCCCTGAGTATGGTGGGGATTGCCCGTGAAGTGGCGGCATTAACCGGCGCGCCCCTGATGCTGCCAACCCCAAAGACGATCGCCCCCCAAAAGTCCGGTAAAGCACCGGTACAACTGGCGATCGCTGACCCCCAGGCCTGTCCTGCCTACTGTGGCACGCTAATTACTAATGTTCAAATTGGCCCTTCACCCCCTTGGCTCCAGCAACGTTTAGAGGCTGCGGGTTTGCGAGCCATCAACAATGTGGTGGACATTACTAACTACATCCTGCTGAAGTGGGGGCAGCCTCTCCATGCCTTTGATTGGGATCGGTTGCAAAGGGTTGCTGCCCAAACTCCGGTCAGGGTCGGTGTGCGTTTTGCTAAGGCGGGCGAAACCCTGAAAACCTTGGATGGCGAGGAGCGCCGCCTCAGTTTGGAGAATCTGCTGATTACCGCCGGCGACGTGCCCGTTGCCCTAGCAGGGGTGATGGGCGGCGAAGAGACCGAAGTGCACCTGGGAACCCAGAACGTCTTTCTTGAGGCGGCCCTCTTTGCCAGTCCGGTGATCCGGCGATCGGCTCGTGATCAGGGATTGCGCACGGAAGCTTCAGCGCGCTATGAACGGGGGGTCAACCCAGCAGAACTAGAGGCAGCCACCGCTGAAGCGATCGCCCTGCTAAGGGAAATTGCCCAAGGAACAGTGACCTACACAACCCTGGCGGATCGGCGGCCGCCCCTCGAACGTACCCTCACCCTGCGGCTGGAACAGGTGCATCGGCTCTTGGGGGCCGTGGTTGCTGAGGCAGAGGATAGCGATGAACCCGCCTATTTGGACGCAGAGACCGTTGAAGCGCTCCTCCGCCGCCTTGGTTTTCACCTCAGCCGTCAAGAAACCCTTGAGGACGAGCTAGGCGTGTGGTCGGTAACGGTACCCCCCTACCGCTTCCGTGACATTGAGCGGGAGGTGGATCTCATTGAGGAGATTGCGCGACTCTACGGCTACGATCGCTTTGAGGAAACCTTGCCAGCCCAGGCGGAGCTGGGGGCATTGCCCCTAGAACTCACCCTCCTGCGGGAGGTACGGGCAGCCTTTCGCGGGGCGGGCCTGACGGAATTAATGCACTATTCCTGGGTCAAGGGGGGGCAGCCGAATCAAGTCACGGTTGTGAATCCTCTAGTTGCTGAGTTTTCTGCACTGCGGACGGATCTAATTACGGGTCTAGTGCAGGCCTTCCGCTACAACCAAGAACAGGGGAATCCACCCCTCAATGGTTTTGAAATTGGCCGTGTTTTTGGTCAAGATGAGGAGGGTCTTTGGGAAAACGATCGCCTTGGGGGGATCATCGGTGGTGATCCATGGCAGGGTAAATGGGTGCGCCGCTCGCAACAGCCTCAGCCCCTCACATGGTATGAAGCCAAGGGGATGCTTGAGAGCGTTTTTCAGCGGTTTGGTTTGCCTGTGGAATATCAGAGCGATCGCCACGATGAACGTCTACATCCGGGGCGCACAGCCGTTCTCTCTTTGCAGGGAGAACGTCTCGGTATCTTTGGCCAGTTACACCCGCAGTATGCCGCCGCCCTAGAGCTTCCCGCTGCCGTTTATGTTTTTGAACTAGACCTGGAGGTCCTCCTGAGTTGCCTTGAGGAACGCTATCAGCAGATTATCTTTCACCCCTTTTCCACCTATCCCGCCAGCGATCGCGACCTCGCCTTCTTTGCGCCGGCGGCTCTCACGGTGGCGGAACTCAGTCGCACCATTTGGAAAGCAGCGGGGGGACGCGACTCTCTCCTGGAGAGTGTTGAACTCTTTGATGAGTACAGTGGCAGCGGTGTCCCCGAAGGGCAGCGCAGTTTGGCCTTTCGCCTCAGCTACCGCGCCAGCGATCGCACCCTCACCGAGGCTGAGGTAAATGAACTCCATCAGCGCATCCGCGACAGCCTTGTGGAAAAATACGCTGTTACCCTTCGTAGTTAAGAGCACCCCCATGAGTACTGTATTGACCACTGACTGGCAGCACCTTGCCAATTTAGCCCTTGCCGACGAGTGCCTCAGCCGCGATCAAGCGCGAGCGGTGCTCCAGGCCCCCGATACGGAACTCCTGAATCAACTGGCGGCAGCCTATCGTGTCCGCTACCACTACTGGGGCAATCGGGTACGGCTCCACTATCTCCTGAATGCCCAAAGTGGTCTGTGTCCGGAAGACTGTCACTACTGCTCCCAGTCCAAAATCTCGACGGCTGAGATTGAAAAGTATCCCCTGCTCTCGCAGGAAAAAATTCTTGCCGCCGCCGATCGCGCTGCCCAACTCAAGGCCGGTACATTTTGCCTGGTTATTTCCGGGCGATCGCCCAGTGAGAAGGTGTTTGAGCAAGTGCTCGGCGCTATTCGAGCGGTCAAGGAACGCTATCCCCTAAAAATCTGTGCCTGCTTGGGCTTACTCACCGCTGAGCAAACGGCACGGCTGGCGGCAGCCGGTGTCGATCGCGTCAACCACAACCTGAATACCTCGGAAAACTTCCACAGTGAAATTTGTACCACCCACACCTTTAGGGATCGCGACCAGACCTTAGCAAATATCCAAGCCGCTGGGATTACAACCTGCTCTGGGGGCATCTTAGGCATGGGGGAATCCGATGACGATGTGATTGATCTTGCCCTCTCCCTGCGGCAGCGTCAGGTGACTAGTGTACCCGTGAACTTTTTGATTCCAATTCCGGGGACGCCCCTAGGCGAACAGCACAACCTCAATCCCCGCCAGTGTTTACGCATTCTCGTGCTGTTTCGTTTGCTCTTGCCGCGCCAAGAGATCCGCATTGCCGGTGGCCGCGAAGTGCATCTGCGATCGCTCCAACCCCTTGGCCTCTACGCCGCCAACTCCATTTTTATTGGCGACTATCTGACCACTCCCGGGCAAGCTCCCCACCAAGATTGGCAAATGATTGCCGATGCCGGCTTTGTTCTTGAAGACCCCGACGGGCGGGCGATCGCCCCTTAAACCTTGCTCAGCAGCCTTCTCACCGATTGGGCCGATGGGACGGTTCTAGGATGTCACTCAGGGCCAGCCAATCCTCTAGGCTCAGGGCTTCGGCACGGCTATTGGCATCTCGTCCCAACTGCAGGAGGGCTTGGCGTACCTGCGCCGGCGCCACAAGGGACTTGAGGGCATTGGCCAGCATCTTGCGGCGAGTGGCAAACCCCTGTTTCAGTAGAGTTTCTAACCATTGGGGCGATCGCACCCTTGGCAGTGTCCTGTGGGGCCGCAGACAAACCACCACCGAATCCACCTTAGGCGGTGGCTGAAAGGCACGGGGGGGCACTGCACACACCTTCTCACAGGTGGCCAGAAATTGCACCCGTACAGAGAGGGCACCGTAGGCCTTGCTGCCGGGTGAGGCCATCAGGCGATCGCCAATTTCTTTTTGCACAAGTAGAATCAACCGCTCAAAGGCTGGGCGACGCGGTCGGGCAATACTGCCAAGCAAATGCCCCAGCAATGGCCCCGTGATGTTGTAGGGGATATTGGCCACCACTTTGTTGCACCCCAGGGGGCTTAAGTCCAGCCGCAGAATATCCCCCTCAATCAACTGGAACCGCTCACTGTCAAACTGCCGCTGCAATTGGCCACAGAGATCCCGATCCAGTTCAACGGCAACCACCTCAGCACCGCTCCCTAGCAGCGGTCGAGTCAGGGCACCCCGACCAGGACCAATTTCTAGGACGCGATCGCCCGGATGCAGTTCAGCGGCTGCAATTATCTGAGCTAAAATCGATTCACTGCGCAGCCAATGCTGGCCAAACCGTTTGCGGGCACGAATCACCTAGCACGGCCCCAAGCCCACCCTGGGCGCATAGACCGCCTGATCCCCCAGTTCTGCTTCAATGCGCAGCAGGCGATTGTACTTGGCCACTCGTTCACTGCGACACAAGGAACCCGTTTTAATTTGACCCGCACGGGTCGCGACAGCCAAATCCGCAATCGTGGTATCTTCTGTTTCCCCAGAGCGGTGGCTAATCACCGAGCGGTAACCCTTGCGGGTTGCCAGATCGATGGTTTGCAGGGTTTCGGTTAATGAACCAATCTGATTGAGCTTAATCAAGATGGCATTGGCCACACCATTGTCAATCCCCCGTTGCAAACGCTTGGGATTGGTGACAAACAGATCATCCCCGACCAGTTGAATGCGGCTCCCCAGGGTTTCCGTCAAGAGTGCCCAGTTGTCCCAGTCCTCCTCGTGCAGGCCATCCTCAATGGAAATGATGGGATAGTTACTCACCAGTTGGTCGTAGTAGCGGATTAACTCAGAGGCGCTACGGCTGGCATGATCAAACACATATTTGCCGTCTTCATAAAACTCACTGGCGGCGACATCGAGGGCCAGGGCAACGTCAGTGCCGGGGCTGTAACCGGCTGTTTCAATTGCCTGAAGCAAAATATCCAAAGCCGCTTGGTTGGAGTCTAGGTTAGGCGCAAAGCCTCCTTCATCACCGACACCAGTCAGTAACCCCTTATCAGCCAGCACCTTGCTCAGAGCAGCAAAAACCTCTGCCCCCCAGCGCAGACCCTCCCGAAAACTAGGGGCACCAATGGGCATGATCATGAATTCCTGAAAGTCAATGTTGTTGGCCGCATGGGCCCCGCCGTTGATGACATTCATCATAGGCACGGGTAGGACATTGGCCAAAGGCCCCCCCAAGTAGCGGTAGAGGGGTTGACCGAGATATTCTGCGGCTGCTTTAGCCGTGGCAAGGGACACCGCCAGAATGGCATTGGCACCGAGGTTGGATTTATTCTCACTGCCATCTAGTTCCAAGAGGGACTGGTCAATCACCGTTTGATCAAGGGCGTTGAGATCCACAAGGGCACTGAGAATCCTGGTTTCAATGTTTTCAACGGCGGTGAGGACGCCTTTGCCACCATAGCGCTTGGGATCGCCGTCCCGCAGTTCATGGGCCTCAAAACTCCCTGTTGAGGCACCACTAGGAACCTGAGCCAGTCCGACAACGCCACAATCCAGTTCAACTTCTGCTTCTACCGTGGGGCGACCCCGCGAGTCGAGAATTTCGCGGGCACGAATTGTTGCGATCGCCGTATCCATCATCTGCTTATCCTCAATATGCAGCTAGATTGTACGATAGATGCCCCATCAAACTGAAATACTTTAAGGATAACCTAGGCTATAAAGTGTCCTGTATTACATTGCCTTTTTTGTCTGAGACGGGTTTCATATGCGTCAATTTGGTGTAGATTATCCAAAAACTGGGCAGAAATGATTACCTAGACGTTATAGTCAGCTTCATTGGCCCGACCATTTGTAGGAATTCATCATGACCACCCTTGCCCAAAGTTGTTCCCCACAGTCTGAGATACCTGCCCGGCCTATCACCACAGAAACCGTTCACTATCAGGTTGTGCATTGGATTAGGGGTCGCTTTCGGATTCGTATTCCTCGGTTGGGCTTTGATGTTGAATATGGGGAAAGGCTGCTTTACATTGTTGGCAGTTTACCCGCGGTGACAACGGCGCGCATTAACCCCCCGGCTTGCTCCCTTGTGGTGGAATATAGTCCCAAGCTTTTTGGAGAAGCCCTAGCAACGATTCAGGGGCAAATTTTTGAATCGATTCAAGTGGCGGCCAAGCCAGACCTTCCCGCCTTTAGCACTGAGAAAGCCACCCCTGCGGCGGCAGCGCACCAAATTAACTATTGGGAACGCTTGGGCTTACCAGCTCTTGGCTTGGGTTTGAGTGTGGCCTCCCTAATGGGGATACCGATTCCCGGCTATGTGATTGCTGGTGTGGTGATTGCCGGGGCAATGCCAGTGTTTCAGCGAGCATGGGAAGCGATTCAAGAGGAGAAACAGTTAACGATTGACTTCCTCGATGGGTTGGCAATTTTTCTTCATACCCTGCAAGGCCACTATTTTGCTCCCTCCTTTATGCTGGGTTTGATTGAGGGGGGGGAAGTGATCCGCGACCTCACAGCACGGGGCTCGGAACGGGCAAACCTTGATTTGCTGGACTGTCTGGGCAAAACCGCCTTTGTGGAGAGGGACGGCCTTGAGGTGGAAGTGGAAGTCAAAGACCTCGTGGAGGGCGATCGCGTTGTTGTCTATCCGGGGGATCAAATTCCCGTTGATGGCATCATTTTGCGGGGCACAGGCCTGATTGATCAGTGCAAACTGACGGGCGAGTCAGTACCCGTAACGCGCACTGAGGGGATGGAGGTTTTTGCTTCGACGCTACTGGTGGAGGGTCAATTGGTGATCTTGGCGGAGCGGGTGGGCAACAATACCCGTGCGGGTGTGATTGTCAACTTGATGCAGTCGGCACCGGTGCATGACACTCGCATTGAAAACTATGCAGCCACTGTCGCCAACCAAATGGTGGTTCCCACGTTGGCTATTGGCGCAGGCGTGGGGGTGCTCTCGGGGGATTTGAATCGGGCGATCGCCCTGCTGACCCTTGATCTTGGTACGGGGATTCGCGTCTCTGTGCCCACCACGATTTTGTCGGCCCTTACCTATGCTGCCCAACATGGCGTGCTCATTCGCAGTGGCCGGGCAATTGAAAAACTGGCTCAAATCGACACAATTGTTTTTGATAAAACCGGCACCCTGACCCAAGGTCATGCTGGTGTGACGGATATTAAAGTCATGGATCCTCGCTTCAGCGCCGATGACATCCTTAGTATGGCCGCCAGTGCTGAGCAGGGACTCACCCACCCCGTAGCCGAGGCAATTGTCCGCCATGCCCGCGAAACCCATCAGCCCCTCTTTGACTGTGAAGACTGGGAATACCGCGTTGGCCTTGGTGTGGCCACAAAAGTGCGGGGTGTCGATCTGCGGGTGGGCAGCCGCCGCATGATGGAGCAGGAAAACATTTGCCTGATTGATCTGAATGCCCGCTTCCCTGACCTCGATTCTGGGCGGGCTTCGATTGTCTATGTGGCTGGGGATGGACGTTTGATTGGCGTGATTCTCTACAGCGACCCGATCCGCAATGAAAGTCCCGCAGTTATCCGTGAACTCAAGGAGGCAGGCATTATTCCCCATATGCTGACCGGTGACATTGGCCGCGTTGCCCATGCGGTGGCCAAAGACTTAGGGATTGCTCCCAATAATATCTACGCCGAAGCCTTCCCAGAAAAGAAAGTGGAGGTGGTGCGTGCCCTCCATGACAGCGGTAAAGTGGTGGCCTTCTGTGGCGATGGTATCAATGACTCCGCAGCTCTCGCCTATGCAGATGTGTCTATTTCCTTTGCTGGGGCAACCGATATTGCCCGTGAAACTGCAGATGTGGTCCTCATGGAGGATGATTTGCGGGGACTGACCCTTGCCATTCGCATTGCCAAGCAGGCAATGGAGATCGTCTGGCAAAATACGGCGATCGTTGCTATTCCCAATATTGGTGCGCTGCTGTCGGGGATATTCTTTGCCCTTGACCCAATTTTGGCAGTGGTCATTAACAATGGCACCGCCATCTTAGCGGAGTTCAATGGGTTGCGGCCCTTGGCAGGTCCCGGTGGCTCGTTGCCCTTACCTGCGGTCAAAGATACGAAGGAATTTCTCGCCGAATGGGAAGCTACCCACCCGGATCACCCGGTGCAGCATAGGCCGCCGGCAGTCACTGGCTCTCAGGCTGGGTCTTCGTAGTTGGCTGGGTAGTTGGCTGGAGGGCGGCCAATTCATGGCGGCTAAGGGGACGAACCGCTCTGGGTCGAAGATTACCTAGGCGAACTGGGCCAATCGCGATCCGTTGCAAGGCCACAACAGGATAGCCAAGTTGCTCGGCTACACGGCGAATCTGGCGGTTGCGGCCTTCCTGGAGGATGATTTCCAAAAGGGAGCGATCGCCTTCGGTGCGAAGCAGCTTAACCGCTGCGGGTAAGGTCATCACACCCTCCAAGGGAATCCCCTCTCGCCATCTTTGCAACGCCTTTTCGGGCGGTTGTCCCTGTACCCAAACGCGGTAGGTTTTGGGGATGTGATGGCGGGGATGACTGAGATAGTAGGTGAAGGCCCCATCATTTGTGAGCAGGAGGGCGCCACTGGAGTCAGCATCTAAGCGACCCACAGGATGCAGCCCCCCCGCGCGCTGATACATTGGGGGCAATAGGTCGAGAACCGTGGTTCGACCTTGGGGATCGTGACAGGTACAGAGCACCCCCTTGGGTTTATGGAGGAGCAGATAGAGCCGTTGGGGTGGACGGGGCGGGTTCAGGCGCTGTCCTTTGTATTCAATGCAATCACGCTTTGGATCCACTTTGTCCCCCAATTGGGCCCGCTGACCATTGACAAAGACCTGACCGCTGCGGATGAGGGCTTCCGCATGGCGTCGCGAGGCCACTCCCCAATGGGCAAGGACTTTTTGTAATCGCTCAGTGGGCATAGGGGGTAGAGTTGCTCTCTAGGTTTCGGTGGTACTTTTGAGGGGAATCTCTATGGCAGATGGTTGCCCGGCAGTTGGCAATGCCGCAGCAAACTTGATAGAAAAGAACTGTTTAATCCTTACCTAATTACTTACCGTGAGGAGTTCTATGAAATCTCTTTACAAGCTTGCTGCTTTGATCTTGATTTTAGTTGGTTTTTCTACCACACTAGTGGCCTGCGGGGGCGGCGGTGGTACGACTAATAACCAAGCACCGACGGAGTCTCCTAGTCCACAAAAGCCAGGGCAGTAGTTCCCTTTAACCCTTACTAGCATATTGACGACACCAACTGGGGTAGCCGATTTACTTTGGATGTAGTGGTCGGCTCCCCTAGGCGAGGGAGCTTTCCAGTTGATACTGCTCCCAAAGGAATTGATACAGTCCCTCGGTGGCCACGAGTTCATTGTGGGTTCCCTGTTGAACAATCCGCCCTTTGTCCATGACAAGAATGCGATCGCAGGTTGCTGCTGCTGATAGTTGATGGGAAATAAACAGCACGGTACGCGTGCGCCGTTGTTCCCGTAGCGCCCGCAAGATTTGGCTGGCGGTTTGGTTATCAACACTGGCAAGGGCGTCATCTAAAACAAGGATGGGCGCTTCTACCAGCAGAGCACGGGCTAAGGCGGTTCGCTGTCGCTGTCCCCCCGAGAGGGTAATGCCCCGCTCCCCCACTAGGGTTTCGTACTGCTGGGGAAAGTTGCGAATTTCGTTGTGAATTTGGGCTTGGCTGGCAGCAGCAATGACCTTGAGTTCGGTGGCGTCAGGTTCACCATAGCGAATGTTGTTTTTGATGGTGGTGCTAAAGAGAAAGCTTTCTTGGGGCACGTAGGCGATCGCCCCCCGCAGATCGGCAAGGCGCAACCGTGTAATGTCAATGCCATCAAGGAAAATTTGATTGGGAGCAATCTCTAGCAAACGAGGCAGAGCACTGGCCAAGGTGGATTTGCCACAGCCAATGGGGCCAACGATCGCTACCATTTCCCCCGCTTGAATTTCAAAACTGAGGTGATTGAGAGCGGGGGTGCTGCGATTCGGGTAGGTAAAGGTCAAGTCCTGACAACAGAGGTGTCCCTGAACGCGATCGCGGGGGAGGGCAATGGCAGCGGGGTCATCCTTAATGCGCGGTTCGACACTCAAAATCGCTTCAATACGGTCAATGCTCACCTCCCCCCGCTGGTAGGTGGTAATCGTAAAGCCCAATAGCGCCGTCGGGAAAATTAGCCGCTCAATGTACAGCAACAGGGCAATAAAATCCCCCACTTGAATGGTATGAGCAGCAATCATGCGGCTGCCAAACCACAGGAGAATCAATAGGCTAAAGCTGACCATCCCCCCCAAAAGTGGAAAGAGAATGTTGCGGGTTTTGGCCAGTACCAAGTTATTGCGGAGTAGGTCTTGATTTAACTGGTGAAATTGGCGCTGCTCGTTGGTTTCTTGGCCATAGATTTTAATGAGGGCAATGCCACTCATGTCCTCTTGGATGAGCTCGCTCAGTTCCGAGAGGCTTTGTTGCACCTCTAGCTGCTCTGCCCGCAGGCGATCGCTAAAACTTTGGACAATAAAGAGAACTGCTGGATAGACGGCGATCGCCCCTAAACTCAACCCCGGATGAATTGCCAGCATCACCGGCAGCGTCATACCGTAGGCAAAGACTGTGTTGGCAGCACTCAAAAGAGCAAAGCCCACGAGCCGCCGAATGTTATCCACATCACTGGTGGCACGGCTAATGAGATCCCCAGGGGTGTTTTCCGCAAAGTAACTGGGTTCTAAACGCAGGAGATGGTCAAAGAGCCGTTGCTTGAGGTCAAATTCCACCAATCGTCCGGCACCAAAGATCCACAGGCGCGAGGCCATGCGAATCAGCCACATCAAGGAGGCTAAGCCAATCAGCAGCAGGGCATAGAACACCACCCGTTGAAAGTCAAACTTGGTCTGCAACTCATCAACGGCAGTGCCGATCAGCAGGGGCAAATAGGTCCCTAGGAGGTTGACAATGAAAAGCGCTGCAATGCCCCCCCAGATTTTTGTTTGGTGAGGACGCAGATAGGCCAGCAGGCGACGAAAACGGCCAGAGCGGCCAGCTTTAGGAAGAGTAACCATATCCTCAACCTAACAGATATTGCCCCCCTAGGGGGTAGCGCTTTCAAGAAACTGGTTGAGGTCTTCCACAAGACGATTGAGTTCTGCCTCAGTCGTTAAGCGCATGCGCTGATCGCGTACCGTCAAAAGCACTTTAGCAGCGTAGGGGTTTGGCCAGATATTCGGATTACAAAACACTTCAAGAAAGACTTCGCCAACGTGCTGGTATTCCATCGCCGCTTGCGCGGCCAAAGGCGTACCGCTGGCTTTGGCTCTGGCGATCGCCCGCATCCGTTCCATTAAGGCTTGAATCTCTTGGCGTAGAGCCTCTGCCCCTGGGCGCGAAAAGCAAAAACTTACCGAGCCTTCTACCAAGTTAACCCGCATCCACTGCTCGCTCATGGCTCTGGCTGAACACACTTGCTGTCATTTGCTGTCATTATAGAGGGCATTGTCTCAGTGACAAGGTGGGGGATCTGCTTGGGGAGAATCTGCGCTACGCCCGACTAGGTATTCATAGCGCAGCAGTTCAAAACTCCGTTCACCGTAGCGATCGCGAATGTGTTCACAGCAACACTGAACCGCAAACTCATCCAGTTCCGCCGGTAGGATGCCGTACAAGTCCTCAAAAACCTCTGGGGTGACGCGGCAAAAGCGGGGGCGATCCTCATAGATACGACAGCGGCGGCTCAGGGGTTCAAAGTGAATACACCAGCCATCGGCACCAATGAGGGATTGGTAGAGGGCAAATTCCGCGTCATTGAGAATGGTGGGCACCTCTGGGCGATCGCTCAAGTCAAGGTAACAGCAGGCCCCACACCCTTGCATACACTGCCACTTTTTCATGCTTTTAGGATAATGCAACGGTTTCTGCGGGCATTGGTGTCTCAGCAGGCACCTCCTCCAGCCAAATTTGATCACTGCGGGGATCCACACGACTGACGCGCACCAGCACACACTCTCCCAACTTGGCCTGCCGTTGAAAGCGCATTGCCAGTTCCACCGCCAAATCCTCCAACAGAACCAGCCCCAGCCCCTCCTCAGGACGCAACCAACGCAGTAAAATGCCCCGCCACACCTCTTCGCGATGCCGCCGCAGATACTCTAAGCACCAATAGCGGTTGGTTTGCCGCTCCACAAGGGAAGACTCCTGAAGGGAAGACACCAGCCCCAGGAGAATTTCATTCAGTTGCTCGGGTGTTAGGGGTGGGGTTTCCCCCCGCAGGTGGGCTTTAATCTGACGGTGTGCCAGCAGATCCGTGTAGCGGCGAATGGGGGACGTCACTTGGCAGTAGGCATCAAGGCCAAGGCTCGCATGGGGATTGGGTTGGGTACCCATTTCACTGCGGGGCATACAGCGGCGAATGGCACAGTCGCGCACTATTCCAGCGGGTAGTTGCAGCAATTCCTCCTCTGAGGGCAGTTCTGGCGGCGCTTGACTGCGAAAGGGCAGGGGGATGCCCTCACGGGCGCCAAAATGGGCGGCCACTTCACCGGCAAGAATCATCATTTCTGCCACGAGCTGGCGGGCGGGTGAATCATGGAGGGGCGAGATTTCCACCTCTTCACCAGCCACTTTAATGTTCGGTTCAGGGATGTGGATGCGAATCGCTCCCCGTTGCCGTCGCCACTCACTGCGCCGCTGTCCCCATTGGGCGATCGCCAGCAGATCCGCTTCTCCAGTTACCCCTTGCTCCAAAATCATGTCCACATCGTCATAGCTAAGGCGATAGGTGGGACGAATCCAACTGGGGCAAATTTCGTACTCTAAAACCTCGCCACTCTCAGCCAAAAGAATGCCAAAACTCAGGGCGCAACAGGTTTGTCCCGCAACCAAACTCATCGGGCCTGTGGCCAACTCGGTGGGAAACATGGGAATCATCCCCGTCGGCAGATAGACTGTTGTGGCGCGGCGGCGAGCCTCCTGATCTAAAACATCATCCACCATCACCCAGCGGCTGGGATCGGCAATGTGAATCCAGAGCTTTTGGCGATCGCCCAGGACCTCTAGGCTAAGGCCATCGTCAATTTCTTGGGTGCTTTCATCGTCAATCGTATAGACCTTGAGATGGGTGAGATCGCGGCGCAGGGGAGCGTCAATGTCCGTGGGGGGTGAGGTCAGGCGTTCATGGGCCACAGCAAGTACCTTGGCAGAAAATTCAACATCAATTTGACTCCGGCGCAGGAAGAGATTTTCGTGCTCCGACCAAAGGCCGAGATCCACCAGCAGTTGGAATGCCCCTAGGGGTTGAGTAGGACGCTTTAACTCACTGAGGAGATCAATGGCAGCTTGGTGTTGGGCACTGGATTCAATGGCTATAGCATAACGTTCTAACTGTTCCAGGCGCCTGCGATCGCTGGCCGACCACTCCACAGCTTCGCCCCTAAGGGCTTGAGCTAAATGTTCGCGAAAGCTGACTTCCTCCGCCAGGCGTTGGGCTTCCCGCTGGCTTTGATGTTTGAGTTCTGCCACTTGAGCCGCTGGCCGAGGCTCGTAGGTTTCTCCCTTGAGCTTGAAATAGAAGCGATCCTCGCTGAGAAGATAGTAGGCGGCATAGCAGGCCACCGCCGATCGCTCCGAAAAAAGCAGCTCGGCTAAATCCGCCGGTGTAATGGTGCGGTTTTCCTCGCGGATAATTTCCCAAGCCACTTCTAAACTGTCGGCATCCAAGAGGGGCTGCACCTGCTGCCAAAATGTGGGAATCTCTTGGGGGCGAAACCGCTCTTCGGGCACCGTAAATGTGAGTTGGCGCGGATGGATGGTGTGGGCTTGCAGATGCTGATCAATGGCAATCCAATGCTTTTTACCTTCGGGGCGATCGATGACCGCCAAGCGACGCTGGTTATTGACCCGAAATTCAATGAGGGTGCCTTTCTCCACGGCTGCCGTGCTGTACTGTAATCCGACAATTATAAAGTTTATTGCCTCTGACTGAGCAGCAGAGGATAGCCACAGTAGCGTTCCAATAAAACAATAGCCACAATGTCGTCAATGGGGCGGGGGGGCACGCGCAACCCCTTGGGAATGAGCCGTTGCCAACTGCGGGGTGGAAAGAGTTGCCAATAGCGATCGCGGGCCTCTAGGGTACTATTGCGCTCATCCACTGGAATAATTTCCACAGCTAAAGCTGCTTGCAGTTGCTGCTGCCACCGGCGGGAGGTGGTTTGATTGCCTATAATCACCTGTTCAAAGGGGTAGGCTTGGTGCCACTGCTGCACACAGGCGATCGCGCGATCGCTGGCCACCACTTCATGGCGCACCACTTCTTGACCAAGGGCAAGGGCTAGACCGCACTTGTCTTGCCCCGGATCAAACCCCAAAAAATACTTAGTGCGACCCATTTTTATCATTTGCTAGAGTGGAAGGGTTATGGAATTGGGAGCGATCGCCCTGTGAACCTACCCACTGCGACCATCCGTCGTCTGTTGAATTTACCGCAAGTTGCCGCCATTTGGGTGGGTGGCGGTCGCAGTCTCGGTACTGACAACGATGAGGCCTTTTGTGCTGCTTGGCTCGATCCTAAGGAGCAGGTGATACGCAGTATGGGGATCAGTCAGTTTCCACCTACCCCAGAGCAACTGACGCGGCTGTTGGTGCAGGCGATCGAATATCCCCGTCATCCCGAAGCTCAGCCCTGCCGTCCCGACGCCATCATCGTTGATGACCGTGAGTTGCAATTTTTCCTGCGCGGTGTGGTTGCTCCCCTCGACATCCAGGTGGAGTATCAAGCCCAGGTTCCCCCCCTTGATGATTTTTTTGAATTTATGGCGGCGGCAGCAACCAGGGATGATCAAAATGTCAAGGTACTCCCCCGGGAATACGTTCCCCTCTACAAACAGAAAATTGGGGAATTTGCCCAGCTGGATATCTGGCGGCGCCTCGACAGTGTTACCCCCCTTCAACTCCACTGCGATGCTTGGGACTCCCCCACCCTTTTTGCAGTACTGGTGAGCCCCCAGGGGGCCAAGCGTGACTTTGGTTTGATGCTCTACCGAGGGCAGGAGGCACTGCGCAACTTTTGGCAGCAGATTGATCAAGAGTATCCCTACATTGATGAAGAGGACGCTGAACGCCTCGAGGAAACGGTTTTGCGCAACGATTGTTTCTTCTTGAATTTTTCCGAGGTTGATGAGGAGGATTTAGGCAACGATCTCTCTTTCGTCCTTAGGGGGCATGCTTACACCATTGAACTGGGGGTCATCCATCCTTTGGAGGGGATCCGTCACTTCTATGCCCCTGAAGAGGCTGAGATGGTCTATGTGGCGATCGCGGCGCTGATCAAATTCTGGAAAAAGACAAAGAAACAGTTTGAGAAGGAAGAGTACCCTGAACTGAATCTGCGGTTCAAGATTCCTTCACCCTGCCATTTTGCCCTTGGTTATCAGGTGCAAGTGGCAACAGCGCCCCAGATGATACCGGGCATTGATGAGGACACGGAGGACAGCAAATCACAGCGCCAGATTCCCATTGATACCGCAGCGATTCCTGAGGAGGCCTACATTCTCTTCAAGCGGTTTCCTCCTAAGGAGCTAGAGGAATTACAAGCAGCGGTTGCTTACCATCAACGGGGAGAGATTCCCGAGGAGTTTAAGGGCTATCCTGTGTTGACGATTCAAACCAAAAAATCAGCGGCGGCGGCGCTCACCGCCAAAATTGTTGAGGAGGGCGGCATTCACCATCTGACGGTCTTTCCCCTCTCCGGCCCTGAGCAAATCGTCATGCTCCTGGCTCAGACAAACGCCAATCATCTGTGGCTTTTGGATACCTTTGACGCCGCAAGTGGTTCGCTGCTCCTCGACTGGATCAAGGAAGTCAATGACCTTGGGGGCACCTGTGGCCTTGCTGTGGCCTATGGCCTGACGGGCAAAACCCGGATGCAGCCAACCCTCCAGCAAAACGTGGGACTCTTTGAAACCTCCCTTGTGTTTAGTTTTGTGGACACCCAGCGCCCGCCAACCCCTCAGCCCATTGAGATTTCTAAACCCTAGAAAACTGTGAAGTCCCTAAGAATTCTACTGCTGCAGGCACGGGGCGATCGCGCCACCCAGCAAGAGGAACTATCGGAATTTATTCGCTTCAGTGGCCTGGCTGCCGAGCAATTTACAGTCCTCAATGGCTTCGCCTGTGATGACTTTACCCCCGACTGTATTCAAGGCTTTGATGCACTTTTTATTGGCGGCTCCAGTGATGCCACAGTGCTCAAGCCAGACCTCTATCCCTTTGTGCCACCAGCCATGGACTTAATTTTGGCCTGTATTGAGCAGGGGATCCCCGTGCTGGCCTCCTGCTTTGGCTTTCAATTGGCAGTGCAGGCCTTGGGGGGACGGGTAATTGTGGATCGCGCGGCCATGGAAATGGGCACCTACCCTCTGTATCTCACCCCGGCCGGAGTCGCGGATCCCCTGTTTGCTGGCTTTCCCAATCCCTTTTGGGCCATTTCTGGACATCAGGAACGCGCCTTGACCCTGCCCGCGGGAGCAACCTTACTGGCCTACAGCGAGTTGTGTCCCTACCATGCTTTTCGTTTGGAGGGGAAACCCTTCTACGCCTTTCAGTTTCATCCCGAGGTGGACGATCGCGACCTCCTTGCCCGCATTCGTCGCTATTGCGATCGCTATCAACTGAGCACTGCAGACCTGGAAAACCTCAAGCAAACAGCTCGCCCCACCCCCTATGCCAATCAGCTCATCCGCCGCTTTGTTGCAGTGGTGTTAGGGCAGAGAGTTAATTGTGCTTGAATCTCTGCCAGTTGCCCTTCTAGGGTGGTGGCTTGCAGCCAATGGATGCCCGGTTCTGCCCGGAACCATGTCCGCTGTCGTTTGGCAAATTGTTGGGTGTGCTGCACTGTGAGGGCAATAGCCTCCGCGAGTGTAACTTCTCCCCGCAGATATTGGCGCATTTCCCGATAGCCCAAGGTGTCTAGGAGGGGCAAATCCTCCCCGTAGTGCCTTTGCAGTTGCCGAATTTCATCGAGCCAGCCCATGGCTAGCATCTGCTCAGTGCGGGCTTCGATACGGCGGCGCTGCTGTTGGCGATCGCCCCCCGTGAGGGCAAAGTACCAAATCCGGTAGGGAGGCGGTTGGCGCCGTTGCTGCTGGCTGAGGGGCCGCCCAGTGGTGTAATAGACCTCCAAGGCGCGCAGGGTACGCACTTGATCGTGGGCATGGATCCGTTGCGCCGCCACAGGATCCACCTGCTGCAGCCACTGATAGCATTCCTGCTGACCCAGAGCCATGAGTTGGGCCCGTAGATGGGGTTGCGGTGGGACTTGGGGCATGGTTAGCCCTTGGGTAATACTGCGGATATACAATCCTGTCCCCCCCACCAAGAGGGGCGTGATCCCTTGGGCGTGGTAGTGGGCAATCAGGGCTTGAGCCTTGGCTTGGTAAATTGCTAGGGTCAGCGTATCGCGGGGGTCACAAATATCAATGAGGTGGTGGCGCACCTGCTGTTGCTGGGCTGGGGTGGGCTTGGCTGTGCCAATGTCAAAGCCGCGATAGACCTGGCGGGAATCGGCACTCAAAATGACGCTCTTCAATTGCTGGGCAAGGGCGATCGCCAGCGCCGTTTTGCCCGTAGCCGTTGCCCCCCCAATAACAATTAACCCTGCATCCCCCACTCAAATACAGCCTGAAAATTTCCTAGAATCGCCTATAAGCCTTATGTGCTAAAATTTAGGTCAGATTTGACATTTAGGCAAGTGAAAACGCATTTGCCTCAATTCTATAGCAGTTAGGGAGTTGCCATGACCGCCGAGTATTCCTCTGCCCAGTTGCGGGTGCTCAAAGGCCTTGAACCCGTGCGGACACGACCGGGGATGTACATCGGCAGCACTGGCCCCAAGGGACTTCACCACTTGGTCTATGAAGTCGTGGACAACTCCGTTGATGAGGCCCTGGCCGGTTACTGCTCCACCATTTTAGTCCAGATCAATGCCGATGGCTCCGTCACTGTCACCGACAATGGGCGCGGCATTCCCACGGATATTCACCCCGATACAGGCGTCTCTGGAGTTGAAACCGTGATGACGGTGCTCCATGCGGGGGGCAAGTTTGGCGATGGTGGCTACAAAGTCTCAGGGGGGTTGCATGGGGTGGGTGTCTCTGTGGTGAATGCCCTCTCGGAATGGTTAGAGGTGACAGTGTGGCGCAATGGTTTTGTCCATCATCAGCGCTATGAACGGGGGGTTCCCACGACTCCCCTCGAAAAGACCCCCGATACTGAGGAACGGCGCGGCACCTCAGTGACCTTTTTTCCCGATCGCCAGATTTTCACTGAAACGATTGAATTTGATGCCAAGGTGCTGATGACACGGCTGCGGGAACTCGCCTACCTCAATGCTGGCATTCGCATTGAATTTAAGGATTTGCGTGTTAGCCCCCCCCTGGCTGAAACCTACTGCTATGAAGGCGGCATCCGCGAATATGTCCGCTACATGGTGCAGGAAAAGGAACCGCTGCATCCGGAGATTATTTATATTCAAGGGGAAAAAAACGATGTGCAGGTGGAGGCAGCCCTACAGTGGTGTGCCGATGCCTATAGTGAAAATCTCCTAGGCTTTGCCAATAATATCCGCACCATTGATGGCGGTACCCACATGGAAGGGCTCAAGGCGGTGCTGACGCGGACCCTCAATGCCCTTGGCCGCCAGCGCAACAAACTCAAAGAAAACGATCCCAACCTTGCCGGGGAAAACATTCGCGAGGGCCTCACAGCCATTATTTCGGTAAAGGTGCCCAACCCTGAATTTGAAGGGCAAACAAAAACAAAGCTGGGCAATACAGAAGTGCGCGGCATTGTCGATGCCATTGTTGGCGAAGCCCTCACGGAGTACCTTGACTTTCATCCCAACATCACCGACACGATTTTGGAAAAAGCCATCCAAGCCTTCAATGCGGCTGAAGCAGCGCGGCGGGCACGGGAAATGGTACGGCGCAAGTCGGTGTTGGAGTCTTCAACGCTGCCAGGGAAATTAGCGGATTGCAGTTCACGGGATCCGGCTGTCTCAGAAATTTTCATTGTCGAAGGGGATTCTGCTGGTGGGAGTGCTAAACAGGGGCGCGATCGCCGATTCCAAGCAATTTTGCCGCTGCGGGGCAAGATTCTCAACATTGAAAAAACCGATGATGCCAAAATTTACAAGAATAACGAGGTGCAGTCTTTAATTACTGCCCTTGGTCTGGGCGTGAAGGGGGAGGAATTTGACCCTGCCAAGTTGCGCTATCACAAGATTATTCTCATGACCGATGCTGACGTAGATGGCTCCCATATCCGCACCTTGTTGTTGACCTTTTTCTACCGCTATCAGCAGGAGCTAGTGAACCAAGGGTTTATCTATATTGCTTGCCCACCGCTGTATAAAGTGGAACGGGGCCGCCAGCACTTCTACTGCTATAGCGATCGCGAGCTGCAACAGCAGATTGCCTCCTTCCCGGAAAATGCCAACTACACCATCCAACGCTTTAAGGGTTTAGGGGAAATGATGCCAGAACAATTGTGGGAAACAACGATGAACCCAGAAACCCGCATTCTCAAACGGGTGGAGATTGAAGATGCCGCTGAGGCGGATCGCATTTTTACAATCCTCATGGGCGATCGCGTGGCACCTCGGCGTGAATTTATCGAGACCTATGGCCCACAGTTGGCACTAGAGAACCTCGATATCTAAAGCTAGCCCCCAAAGTAGATGTGCTATAGTAGCTCTAGTCTAGCTGCGACGTTGGTGACTGCCAATATTGTTTTGTGATCTACAATTGCAAAACATTTGGGAATCAACACTGCGGGCGGCAGTAAACTGGTCTTTCAACCAGAAACTTCTAAGTCTGCAGTTGGCATTCCCCCCTAGTTTTTACTAGGTCATAAACTGAGGTAAAACGGCGTCGCGGTTAGACTTTTCCTAACCATGAATTATCGCTATATTCTCTTGTACAAACCCTATCGGGTTCTGTGCCAGTTTCAAGATCAAGAGGGGCGATCAACCCTCAAAGATTACGTTCCTATCCCCGATGTTTATCCCGCTGGCCGCCTAGACTACGACAGTGAGGGGCTAGTTCTCCTCACCAATGATGGTTGGTTGCAACACCGCTTAACGGATCCTCGCTATGGTCATCCGCGCACCTACTGGGTACAGGTGGAAGGTGAGCCCGATACAGCAGCCCTGAGCCAATTAGCAGCGGGGGTAGTGATCCAAGGCTATCGCACCCGACCCGCTCGCGTGGCAGTCCTCGATCAAGACCCCCCCTTGCCGCCACGGCATCCCCCCATTCGCTATCGCCGCCATATCCCCACGCAGTGGCTAAGCCTGACCCTATGGGAGGGGCGCAATCGCCAAGTCCGCCGCATGACGGCTGCGGTAGGATTTCCCACACTGCGTTTGGTACGGGTGGCGATCGCCAACTTGCAATTGGGCGACCTTGCCCCCGGACAATGGCGGGACATTCTGCCTTTAGAACGGCAAGCCCTTTGGCGATCCTGTGGTCGGCGACCTTAGCACTTCTTCATAATCGCGTAAGCCTATATTAAGATGAAGTCATAATTATTAACCTTAACTGCCCTGCAGGGATTGATGAGGTCGTCCCATGGGACAGCCATTTCTGAGCAAAATTGGTCGTCCATGGCTGATCGGGGGGGCGATCGCCATCGGATTAGGGAGCTTACTCCTGAGCTGGAACTATTGGCAGCAGCTTCAGCGAGCCCGTGAGGAACAAGCAATTCAAGCTGCCCTAGCCAACCCTATCAGCGATCGCATTACCGCCCTTGGTCGACTCGAGCCAGAAGGGGAAGTGGTGGCGGTGAGTGCCCCCTCGATGACGGAGCGATTGGGACAGTTGTTGGTACGCGAAGGCGATCGGGTGGTTGCCGGTCAACCCCTTGCCTATTTAGATACCTATCCGGAGCGCAAAGCCGAACGAGACTTGGCGGCCAGTCAATTGCAGGAAGCCCGCCTACGCTATGAGGCTGAAACCCGCTTAGCCCTTGCTCAAATTGCCGAAGCCGAGCGGCGTCGCGATCGCGCCAATGAACCCGCTATTGCCGCCATTGCTGCCCAGCAGGCCACCATTCAACGTATCCAAGCGGAACTCGCAACTGCCAATCGGGAATATCAGCGCTTTGCCCAACTCTTTGCCGATGGGGCAGTGTCGCAACAGGATCTCGACGATCGCACGGTCCGTGTTCGCAGCTTACAGGAAGAACTGCGCAATGCCCAAGCCAACCTCGTTCGCTTACAGGAAGAGCGCCGCACAGAACTGGCCACTGCTAATGCTGCAGTGGACGCTGCCCAAGCGAATCTAGGACGCGTACAAACCCAAGTGCAACTTCTTTCAGCGGAGCGCAATCTAAAGCTGGCGGAAGCCCGCCTGCAGCGGACAATTATTCGGGCACCGCGCAAAGGCCGCATTCTGCGCATTCACACCCGTGCTGGCGAAAACATTAACGAACGGGGCATTCTCGAACTGGGCAATACTGACCAAATGTATGCCGTTGCGGAGGTGTATGAAACCGATGTGCCCCGGGTGCGTGTGGGTCAGCGGGCTGAAATTCGCAGTAGTGCCCTCAGGGCGCCCCTGAGTGGCCGTGTCGCTCAGGTGGGGTTGGTGGTGGCCAAAAATGACGTGACCGATACAGATCCGGCTGCAAAAACAGATGCGCGGGTAGTGGAAGTCAAAATTCGTTTAGATAACAGTGAACCGGTGGCAGGTCTGACCAATATGCAAGTGGAAGTGGCCATTGATCCCCGTTGAGGTGTACCGATGATTTTTGCAATTCCCCTTGCTTGGTTGCAATTGATTCGGGAGCGGATTCGGCTGTTGGTGGCGATCGCCGGTATTGCCTTTGCGGTTGTACTCATGCTGATGCAGTTTGGCTTTCGCGATGCCCTCTTTAAGGCCGCAGTGCGCTTCCACGAGAGCTTAAACACCGATATTGTCCTCATTAGTCCGCAATCCACGGCGCTGATCGCTATGCGCAGCTTTCCGCGGCGGCGGCTCTACCAAGCAGCGGGCTTTGAAGGGGTCGAGTCTGTTTCTCCCCTTTACCTCAGTTTTGGCCTCTGGCGCAATCCCATTAATAAAAGTACTCGCCAACTGATGGTGATTGGTGTGGATCCGATGGCCGTCTCCATTGCCGTCTCCGATACCCCCCACTGGCAGGATGCCATTAAGCTCGCGGATCACGTTCTTTTTGATGCTCAATCCCGCGCTGAGTTTGGGCCAATTCCTGAGCTATACCGCCAAGGGGAGCAGGTGACAACCGAAGTCTCTGGCCGCAAAATTACCGTGGCAGGCTTATTTCGCATGGGAGCCAACTTTGGTGCCGATGGTAACTTGCTCACTAGCGATTTGAACTTTTTGCGGCTGTTCCCGGAACGCAATCCTGGCCTAATTGATGTGGGGCTCGTGCGGGTGCGGCCGGGGGTAAATACAAAGGCCCTGGCACGGCGGATGAATGCTGCCCTTGGGAATGATGTGCTAGTGCTGACCCACGAGGAGTTTGCTGAATTCGAGCGCAGCTACTGGGAAAAGAGTACCTCCATTGGCTTTATTTTCTCCCTCGGTGCCCTGATGGGATTTATCGTTGGCTCTGTCATTGTCTATCAAATTCTCTACACCGATGTTACGGATCACTTAGCAGAGTATGCCACCCTCAAGGCAATGGGCTATCGCGATGTCTTCTTCTATGGCGTGGTGATGCAGGAGTCCCTCATTCTCTCCTGTATGGGCTATGTGCCCGGCTTTATTGTTTCGTTTTTACTGTATATCGTTATTGCCAATGCCACCTCTCTGCCAGTTTGGATGACCGTAGAACGCGCCAGTTTGGTCTTTACACTGACGGTGTTAATGTGTACCCTTTCGGGGGCGATCGCTATGCGGCGGATTCAAGCAGCTGATCCTGCCGATATTTTCTAGGATGGTGTTATGGAGCCAGTGATCCACATTCAAGGCCTCAATCACTATTTTGGTCAGGGGCAACTGCGCAAGCAAATTCTCTTTGATCTGCATGCTCGGATTGAGGCGGGCGAAATTGTGATCATGACGGGGCCTTCGGGATCAGGCAAAACAACACTTTTAACGCTGATTGGTGCCCTACGCTCGGCTCAGGAAGGCAGTCTGCGGGTGCTTGGTCAGGAACTACGGCATGCCACCAAAGAGCAGCAAATTCAAATCCGGCGACAAACGGGCTATATCTTCCAAGGCCACAATCTTCTCCATGCCTTGACGGCTCGCCAAAATGTGCAGATGGCGCTGGATTTGCAACCCCACCTCAGTCAACGGGAAGTGCGCGAGCGGGTGGATGCAATGCTCTGTGCCGTTGGTCTAGGAGAACGGCTAGACTATTATCCCCATGAACTTTCCGGAGGGCAAAAGCAGCGGGTAGCGATCGCCCGCGCTCTAGTGGGACATCCAAAAATTGTGCTTGCCGATGAACCGACGGCTGCCCTCGATAAAAAATCCGGTCGCGATGTAGTGGAAATTATGCGCACCCTTGCCCGTGAACAGGGATGCACCATTTTAATCGTAACCCACGATAACCGTATTCTCGATGTTGCCGATCGCATTATTCACATGGAAGATGGCCACCTCTCAGAGACCAGCCTTGGGATTTCTGCCTAAGAACGCCATCCCAGGGCAGGCTGCACCGGTGAAACTCGCCGATTATCCTTTAGGTTCCCAACAGAGAGCGCCCATTGCCCTTTATAGACCCAAAGGCAAACCGCAAGCTGGCGGACCCTATCATTGCTCGCCAACTCAGGGGTAGCAGCTCCAATTCCTCTCCGCGTCCTAGTGCTGAAACATAGCAACTCTGTGTTATCGTCGTAGGTAGCGGCTTGCAAGCGCGGCAGTGGCACTTGTCAACTTTGCTTGTTTTCAACAGCTTCATTCTTTGCGAGGTCTCCGGCGGCACCTTTGGCCGTAGGCGGAGCTTTTGGTGTGCTTGACAGGGCGACGCCTCTTTGCTTATGATGCAAGATCCGCGTTTTAGCGATACCCTCTAGAGGATATACATGGCTAGTAATCAGATTTACACGCCACCCGCCTTTACCTTGCCAGACCTTGTCGAGATTCAGCGGGCCAGCTTCCGATGGTTTCTTGAAGAAGGACTCATTGAAGAGCTAGAGAGTTTCTCCCCTATTACTGATTATACCGGCAAAATTGAGTTGCACTTTTTGGCCAAAGACTACCGACTCAAGGAGCCGAAGTATAGCGTAGATGAGGCCAAGCGGCGGGATGCCACCTACTCAATGCAAATGTATGTCCCAACTCGCCTCATTAATAAAGAAAACGGCAATATCATTGACCAGGATGTGTTCATTGGGGATCTACCCCTGATGACCGATCGCGGCACCTTTATTATCAATGGTGCAGAGCGCGTCATTGTCAACCAGATTGTCCGCAGTCCTGGTGTTTACTACAAATCAGAAACCGACAAAAATGGTCGTCGCACCTACAATGCCAGCCTGATTCCCAACCGGGGCGCTTGGCTGAAATTTGAAACTGATAAAAACAATCTACTGTGGGTACGCATTGACAAAACCCGTAAGCTCTCGGCGCACGTTCTCCTCAAGGCCTTGGGATTAACCGATAGCGAAATCCTAGAGCGGTTGCGTCACCCCGAGTACTACCAAAAAACCGTTGAAAAAGAAGGCAAATTCTCTGAGGAAGACGCCCTCATTGAACTGTACAAAAAACTGCGTCCAGGGGAGCCGCCCACGGTCTCGGGGGGACAACAGTTGCTAGAGTCGCGCTTCTTTGATCCCAAGCGCTACGACCTTGGCCGGGTGGGTCGCTACAAGCTCAACCGCAAGTTGCAGTTAAATATTCCTGACTCGGTGCGCATCCTCACCCCAGAGGATATTCTTGCCGCCATTGATTATCTCATTAACCTAGAGTTTGACCTGGGAACGATTGATGACATTGACCACTTGGGCAACCGCCGTGTCCGTTCTGTCGGTGAGCTGCTGCAAAACCAAGTGCGCGTTGGCCTCAATCGCCTAGAGCGCATTATTCGCGAGCGGATGACGGTGTCTGACACGGATTCTTTGACGCCCACTTCACTGGTGAATCCAAAGCCCTTGGTAGCCGCCATTAAGGAATTCTTTGGCTCTAGCCAGCTTTCCCAGTTCATGGATCAAACCAACCCCCTCGCGGAACTGACCCACAAACGGCGCTTAAGTGCCCTAGGGCCCGGTGGTCTCACTCGGGAGCGGGCAGGCTTTGCTGTGCGGGATATTCACCCTAGCCACTATGGTCGCATTTGCCCCATTGAAACCCCTGAAGGCCCCAACGCCGGGTTGATTGGCTCCCTGGCTACCCATGCCCGTGTCAATGAATATGGCTTTATTGAGACGCCTTTCTATCCCGTGAAAGATGGTCGCGTCCTTAAGGATCAGCCTCCTATTTACATGACGGCTGACGAAGAGGATGATAAGCGGGTGGCGCCGGGGGATGTGCCCACCGATGAAAACGGTTACATCCTTGGTGATGTGGTACCTGTGCGCTATCGTCAAGATTTCACAACCACAACCCCTGATCAGGTGGACTACGTGGCGGTTTCGCCAGTGCAGATTATCTCTGTGGCTACATCCCTGATTCCCTTCCTAGAGCACGATGACGCCAACCGTGCCCTTATGGGCTCTAATATGCAGCGGCAGGCCGTTCCCCTGTTGCGCCCGCAGCGTCCTTTGGTGGGTACAGGCCTAGAGGCCCAAGCAGCCCGGGACTCTGGTATGGTGATTCTCAGCCAGACCAATGGCGTGGTCAGCTATGTGGATGCCAATCAAATTCGCGTCAAAACGGATAATGGCCCTGAGATTACCTACACGTTGCAAAAATACCAGCGCTCCAACCAAGATACGTGCTTGAATCAACGGCCGATTGTCTTTGTGGGCGATCGCGTGCAAGCGGGACAAGTCATTGCCGATGGTTCTGCCACCGAAGGGGGTGAACTTGCCCTTGGCCAGAACATCCTTGTGGCCTACATGCCCTGGGAAGGCTATAACTACGAAGACGCCATCCTAATTAGCGAACGGCTGGTGCAAGAGGATGTTTATACCTCTATCCACATTGAGAAGTACGAGATTGAGGCGCGGCAAACCAAACTCGGTCCTGAGGAAATTACCCGCGAAGTGCCCAACGTCTCTGAAGAAGCCCTGCGGCAATTGGATGAAAACGGCATTATCCGCATCGGTGCCTTTGTAGAGGCAGGCGATATTCTCGTCGGTAAAGTCACCCCCAAAGGGGAATCGGATCAACCCCCCGAAGAAAAACTGCTGCGTGCCATCTTTGGTGAAAAAGCGCGGGATGTGCGGGATAACTCCCTGCGGGTGCCCAATGGTGAAAAAGGTCGCGTTGTCGATGTGCGCGTCTTTACCCGTGAGCAAGGGGATGAGCTACCCCCCGGCGCCAATATGGTGGTGCGGGTTTATGTGGCCCAGAAGCGCAAAATTCAAGTGGGGGATAAAATGGCTGGTCGCCACGGCAATAAGGGGATTATTTCCCGCATTCTGCCGGTGGAGGATATGCCTTTCCTGCCCGATGGTCGGCCGGTGGATATTGTCCTCAATCCCTTGGGGGTGCCCTCACGGATGAATGTGGGGCAAGTCTATGAGTGTCTTTTGGGCTGGGCTGGAGAATGCCTTGGTCGTCGCTTTAAAATTACCCCCTTTGATGAAATGCACGGCAAAGAAAAATCCCGCGAAACAGTCCATGCCAAACTGCAAGAGGCCAGAGACGTCACGGGTCAAGATTGGGTCTTTAACCCTGAGAATCCAGGCAAAATGGTCGTCTATGATGGCCGCACGGGTGAACCCTTTGACCGACCAGTGACGGTGGGAATGGCCTATATGCTGAAACTGGTCCACTTGGTGGACGATAAGATCCACGCCCGCTCCACCGGTCCCTACTCCTTGGTTACCCAACAGCCCCTCGGTGGTAAAGCCCAGCAAGGTGGTCAGCGCTTTGGCGAAATGGAGGTGTGGGCACTGGAGGCCTATGGTGCCGCCTATATTCTCCAAGAGTTACTGACGGTCAAGTCCGATGATATGCAAGGACGCAATGAAGCCCTCAATGCCATTGTGAAGGGGCAATCCATTCCACGACCGGGCACGCCAGAGTCCTTTAAGGTGCTGATGCGGGAGCTGCAATCCCTGTGCTTAGATATTTCTGTGCGCAAGGCCAGTATTCCCAGCTTTGATGACGATGGCGAAATGAAACCTGACCCCGAGGTGGATTTGATGGTGGATGTCAGTCCTCGCCGTACGCCGGCACGACCCACTATTGACTACAGTGCCCTAGACGACACGGACGATAAAGAAGGGGCAACGACATTCTAAACACTCAGAACTGAGTCAGCTTGTTTGGGGGCGATCGCCCCCCTGATCCATTTACTGCCAAAGGATTTGTGAGCTTATGCCCAGACTCGAGCAACGCTTTGATTATGTAAAAGTGTCTCTGGCCTCACCCGAGCGCATCATTCAGTGGGGACAGCGCACTCTCCCCAACGGTCAAGTGGTGGGCGAGGTAACCAAGCCAGAAACTATTAACTATCGCACCCTCAAGCCGGAGATGGATGGCCTCTTCTGCGAGCGGATTTTTGGCCCTGCTAAGGATTGGGAGTGCCACTGCGGTAAATACAAGCGGGTGCGCCATCGCGGCATTGTCTGTGAGCGCTGCGGCGTTGAAGTCACCGAATCACGGGTGCGCCGCCATCGCATGGGCTACATTAAGTTGGCTGCCCCAGTTACCCATGTCTGGTATCTAAAGGGGATTCCCAGCTACATGGCAATCCTGCTGGATATGCCCCTGCGGGATGTGGAGCAAATTGTCTATTTCAACTCCTATGTAGTCCTGAATCCAGGCAATCACCCTGACCTCAGCTACAAGCAGCTCCTGAGTGAAGATCAGTGGCAGGAAATCGAAGAGGAGATCTATAGGGAGGACTCGGAGCTAGAAGGTGTTGAGGTGGGCATTGGGGCTGAAGCCATTCAACGCCTGCTGCGGGATTTGGATTTGCAAGCGGAGGCCGACCAACTGCGGCAGGAAATCCTCAACTCTAAGGGGCAAAAACGCGCCAAGCTCATCAAACGCCTGCGGGTCATTGATAACTTTATTGCCACTGGCTCCAAGCCGGAATGGATGGTCCTGACCGTGATTCCCGTGATTCCACCGGATCTGCGGCCAATGGTGCAGTTAGATGGCGGGCGCTTTGCCACCTCTGACCTTAATGACTTATACCGCCGTGTCATTAACCGCAACAACCGCCTCGCCCGCCTGCAAGAGATTCTGGCGCCCGAGATTATTGTCCGCAATGAGAAGCGGATGCTTCAAGAGGCGGTGGATGCCCTGATTGATAATGGTCGTCGCGGTCGCACGGTGGTGGGTGCCAATAACCGTCCTCTGAAGTCCCTGTCCGACATTATTGAGGGGAAACAGGGACGCTTCCGCCAAAACCTGCTTGGGAAACGGGTGGACTACTCTGGTCGGTCGGTGATTGTGGTCGGGCCAAAACTGCAAATGCACCAGTGTGGCCTGCCGCGGGAAATGGCGATTGAACTTTTTCAGCCCTTTGTGATTCACCGCTTGATTCGCCAACAAATTGTCAACAACATTAAGGCGGCCAAGCGCATGATCCAGCGCAATGATCCTCAAATTTGGGATGTGCTGGAGGAGGTCATTGAGGGTCACCCGGTGCTGCTCAACCGTGCGCCGACACTCCACCGTTTGGGGATTCAGGCCTTTGAGCCGATTCTGGTGGAAGGGCGGGCGATTCAACTGCACCCCTTGGTGTGTCCTGCCTTCAACGCCGACTTTGACGGTGACCAAATGGCGGTGCACGTGCCCCTTTCGATTGAGGCCCAGGCGGAGGCGCGGATGCTGATGCTAGCCTCGAATAATATCCTGTCGCCGGCCACGGGCAAGCCAATTATTACCCCCAGCCAAGATATGGTTTTGGGCTGCTATTACTTGACGGCAGAAAATCCTAAGCTGCCGGATTATAGCGATCGCTACTATGCCAACTTCCAAGACGTGGTCATGGCCTACGAACAGGGGCACTTGCCTCTCCATGCCTTTGTTTGGGTGCGCTACGACGGTGAGGTGGACGATGGCGACACCAGTGAACCCCAGATTACGACCTATGAAGATGGCTCCCGTTTGCTGGAGTATTCCCTGCGTCGGATCAAGGAGGATGCCAACGGTCAACGGATTTCCCAATACATCCGCACCACCCCCGGTCGCATTATCTACAACCAAACGATTCAAGAAGCCCTAGCCAGTTAATTTGGGAGACCCCAACACCATGACTGAGAAAAAGCCTATTTTCTTTAACCGCATCATTGACAAAAAAGGCTTGCGGGACCTGATTGCTTGGTCCTTTAGCAACTTTGGCACTGCCCGCACAGCGGAAATGGCCGACAAAATCAAAGACCTGGGCTTTCACTATGCCACGCGCGCCGGCGTCTCCATCAGTGTTGATGACCTGCTGGTGCCCCCCAAAAAACAGGAACTCCTCGCAGCGGCAGAAAGGGAAATTAAAACCGCTCAGGAGCGCTACTCGCGGGGTGAAATCACGGAGGTGGAACGCTTCCAAAAGGTCATTGATACTTGGAACAGCACAAACGAAGAATTGAAAAACGAGGTGGTGCGGCACTTCCGCAATACTGATGTCCTCAACTCCGTGTACATGATGGCCTTCTCCGGGGCGCGGGGGAACCTCTCGCAGGTGCGCCAGTTAGTGGGCATGCGCGGTTTGATGGCTAATCCCCAAGGGGAAATCATTGACCTGCCGATTAAAACCAACTTCCGCGAAGGTCTGACGGTGACGGAGTACATTATCTCCTCCTACGGTGCGCGCAAAGGACTGGTGGATACGGCACTGCGGACGGCGGACTCCGGTTACCTGACCCGGCGCTTGGTGGATGTCTCCCAAGATGTGATTATCCGCGAAGAGGATTGTGAAACGGAGCGAGGCATTACGCTGCGCAGTATGACCGTGGGGGATAAGGTCTTGACGCTACAGGATCGCCTTTTGGGTCGGGTGGCCCTCAATGATGTGTGCCATCCGCAAACGGGCGAAGTGCTGGTGGCCAAAAATCAAGCCATCTCCGCTGATATCGCTAAGAAAATTGTTGATGCTGGTATTGAAGAAGTGGTGGTGCGATCGCCCCTCACCTGCGAGGCCACTGGCTCTGTGTGTCGTCTTTGCTACGGCTGGAGCCTTGCCCATGCCCGACTGGTGGACATGGGAGAAGCGGTGGGCATTATTGCTGCTCAATCCATTGGCGAACCCGGCACGCAATTGACGATGCGCACGTTCCACACCGGCGGGGTGTTTACCGGGGAAGTGGCCCGCCAAGAGCGCGCTCCCTTTGCCGGTACGGTGGAGTACGGCAAGAAATTGCGGGTGCGTCCCTACCGCACTCGCCACGGTGATGATGCCTTTATTGTCGAAACCGCTGGCAAGCTTGTGATCAAAGGCGGTCAGCAAAGTCAAGAATTTGACCTCTCCCAAGGGTCAATTGTCCTGGTGGCGGATGGCGAAACCGTCGAAGCGGGTCAATTATTGGCGGAAGTGGCCCAGGCCTCCCGCAGTGTCCGTAAGTCCACGGAGAAAGTAACTAAGGATGTGGCCTCGGATTTGGCGGGTCAAGTGAAGTTCGTCAACCTCGAAGTGGAGGAGAAGCGCGATCGCCAAGGCACTACAACGCGCATTGCCCCCAAGGGTGGGTTAATTTGGGTACTGTCTGGGGAAGTGTATAATCTGCCCCCTGGTGCTGAGCCGGTTGTTCAGAATGGCGATCGCATTGAAGCGGGGGCCGTGCTTGCAGAAACCACTGTGAAAACCGAGCATGGAGGTGTGGTGCGTCTTCCTGAACAACAGGACAGCAAAGGCAGTCGCGAGGTGGAAATTATTACCGCTTCGGTGATGCTGGATAAAGCGAAAGTGCTCAAGGAAACGCAGCAGGGACGCGAGCACTACATTATTGAGACCGCCACTGGCCAGCGCTTTTCCCTGAAGGCAGCTCCTGGCACCAAGGTGGCCAATGGCCAAGTGGTGGCTGAGCTGATTGACGATCGCTACCACACCACGACGGGCGGTATCCTCAAATACGCCGACATCGAAGTGGCCAAAAAAGGTAAGGCCAAGCAGGGCTATGAAGTCCTCAAAGGGGGGACCCTCCTATGGATTCCCGAAGAAACCCATGAAGTGAACAAGGATATTTCCCTGCTGATGGTGGAGGACAACCAATACGTCGAAGCGGGGACTGAGGTTGTCAAGGACATCTTCTGTCAAAACAGCGGTGTTGTCGAAGTCATCCAGAAAAACGACATCCTGCGGGAAATTATTATTAAGCCCGGTGAACTTCACCTTGTGGATGATCCGGAAGCTGCACGGCTAAAGCATGGCATCTTGGCCCGTCCCGGTGAAGAGGTCCTCCCCGGCCTTGTGGTCGAAGCCCTCTCGCAAGTAGATTATCTGGAGGACACCCCCGAAGGACCAGCGATTCTTCTGCGCCCCGTTCAAGAATTTAACGTTCCTGATGAGCCATCGGTACCCAGTCAGGACTCCAGTGATAATTCAGGGCAGTCGATTCGCCTGCGGGCCGTGCAGCGGTTGCCCTACAAACACGATGAGCGGGTCAAATCCGTTGATGGCGTTGATCTGCTGCGGACGCAGTTAGTCCTTGAAATTGGCAGCGAAGCCCCACAACTGGCTGCTGACATTGAAATTGTCACGGATGAGGTGGATCCAGAAGCCCAGCGCCTCCAACTGGTGATTCTGGAGTCCTTGGTTATTCGCCGTGACATTGCTGCGGATCAGACCCAAGGGAGCACCTTTACCTCCCTTCTGGTCAAAGATGGTGATCACATTCGCCCCGGTGCTGTGATTGCCCGCACGGACATTAAAGCCAAGCAAGCGGGTGAGGTGCAGGGAATCTTGCGCAGTGGTGAATCTGTTCGCCGCATTCTGGTCGTTACTGAGAGCGATCGCCTGCGGGTACAGACCAATGGTGCCAAGCCCACCGTCAAAGTTGGCGATCTGGTGCGTCCTGGCGATGAACTGGCCAAAGGGGTCACCGCTCCTGAAACTGCCGCTGTCATGGCAGTGGCCGATGACCACATGATCCTGCGCTTGGCCCGTCCCTACCTGGTCTCGCCGGGGGCCGTGCTGCAAATTGAAGAGGGCGACCTTGTGCAACGGGGGGATAACCTCGCGCTGTTGGTGTTTGAGCGGGCGAAAACGGGTGACATCATTCAGGGGTTACCTCGGATTGAAGAACTCCTTGAAGCTCGCCATCCCAAGGAAAAATGCGTACTGGCGGTGCGCCCCGGCACCTGTCAAGTCACCTACAACAGTGACGACAGCGTAGACATCAAAGTCATTGAAGAGGATGGCACGATTCAGGAATACCCTGTCTTGCCGGGCCAAAACCCCTTGGTGGTGGATGGTCAAAAGGTCAATCTTGCTGACCCCCTCACCGATGGTCCTGTGGATCCCCACGACATCCTCTCAATTTACTTTGAGTACTACAAACCCCAAGGGTTGCTCAAAGCTGCCCAAACTAGCCTTGAGAAGGTGCAATCCTTCTTGGTCAACGAGGTGCAGTCGGTGTATCTCAGCCAAGGTATTGAGATTGCCGATAAACACATTGAGGTGGTTGTCCGCCAGATGACCTCCAAGGTTCGGATTGACGATGCGGGCGATACAATCCTGCTCTCCGGTGAACTCATGACTCTGCGTCAGGCGGAACAAGCCAACGAACCCATGGCGCTTACCGGTGGTGCACCCGCCCAATATACCCCTGTTCTGTTGGGGATTACCAAGGCCTCCCTGAATACCGATAGCTTCATTTCAGCCGCCAGTTTCCAAGAGACGACCCGGGTACTCACTGAAGCGGCCATTGAAGGCAAGTCCGACTGGCTGCGGGGACTCAAGGAAAACGTGATCATTGGCCGTCTCATCCCAGCGGGTACCGGCTTCAACAGCTACGAGGAAAGTGGCAACGGCGATGAAGAGTGGGAAGAGGGTGAAGATCGCTTGGGCCAAACCCACGTTATCAGCCCCGAACCTGAATCACCAAAGATGACGACGGTCAATGTGACTGCTGACCTTGGTGAAGATGTCCTCATTGATGATGAAACCGCACCCCATGTGATTGAAAAGATTACGGGAGGGGCTCGCGATTTTGAATTCGCCAGCAGTGATGTTGAGGATGAGGAGGACGAACTCGCAGACGAGGACGATGACTATGGGGATGAAGAGGAGGAGGATGCCTTCTAACTAAAATTCCCTTGATTAAAGAAGGCTACGGTAGGACTTGGCACCCAATCCAGTAGGAGGTTGTCGGTGCCCTCGCCGTAGCTTTTTGGGTCTTAGGCGAGAAGAGCATGCCAGCGCAGAAAGCGCAGAATGTTTTTGCAGGGATGCGAGAAGTCTGTGCCATACTCTAAAATTGGCGGTGGAGGGGTCAAGGTAAAAATTACGATTTCATGCCTGTTCCAGCGTCTGCCAGCCTGAGGGCCGATCAGTTTCGTCATCCCCGCGATCGCGAGGCCACCCAAGCACTCCAGCAACTGCCGGGGTTAGATATTCTCGTGCGATCGCTTTTAGGTTCGGTGGCGGAGCAGGCCTTTTACCTGGAGAACATTGGCAGTAGCCTGCGCCTGAGTGAACGGCAATTGCCAGAGATTTACGCCCTCCATCTGGAAGCATGTCGTATTTTAGGCCTAGAGCCGCCCCAGTTGTATCTCAAACAACACCCCGTTGCCAATGCCTACACCTTTGCTATGCAGGGCAAACAGCCTTTTGTGGTCCTGCACTCGGCGCTCGTGGAACTGCTGACACCCAAGGAATTACAGGCGGTCTTAGCCCATGAGTTGGGTCACCTCAAATGTGAACATGGGGTTTATCTGACCGTCGCCAACCTGTTGCTGTTGGCCACCAGTCAATTGTCTCCTTGGGGTTTGCTTTTGGCCCAGGGACTGCAAATGCAACTGTTGCATTGGCTTCGCTGTGCTGAACTCACCTGCGATCGCGCTGCCCTATTGGTGACCTGCGACCCCCGTATTGTTGCTTCAGTTCTGATGAAACTCTCTGGAGGTTCGCCACAGTGGAGCGATCGCCTGAATCTCGACGCCTTTATTGCCCAAGCGCGGGATTATGAGGCGGCCGATCGGGGCTGGTATGGGCTTTTCAAAGAATTACAGACCGCGCAGCTGACCCACCCGCTACCGGTACTGCGGGCACGGGAAATTCTGGATTGGGCGGAAACGCAGCAGTACGATCGCCTCGTCAAGCAATTACACCCTGCTTCCGAATAACGATGGCCAAACCTATTCCCTATCAACCCCTTTCCCTGCGCCTTGTCCACGGGGCAATTGCGATTTTGGTGCTCCTTGCTCTCCTGTCAGGGTTTTGGGTCTATAACACCTACGATGGCCGCTGGGGATCACTGCCCCTACCCAAGATTCCCGATATTCAAGGCCTCCACGGTACAATTGCCCTGGTGCTGCTATTGCTATTCCCCTGCTTTGCCCTTTACTGCTTCCATTGGGGCGATCGCCGGCTGTTGTACAAAAAATCCTTGGCGCAACTTTCCCAAGGGAATTGGCTTGCTTGGCATCGGTTAGCAAATACCCTAATGCTGGTGGCCGTCACGTTTGCCCTGATCACGGGGCGGATGATGAAAGAGGAGTGGTTGCCCGCAGGGGAGCTCAATCGAGGCTGGTACTTAGCTCATTTAGCGGCTTGGAGTGTGGTGCTCCTGAGTTTGCTGGCTCACCTCATTCTAGGGGCAAAGGCGGGGGGGCAGCCACTTTTAGTTTCAATGCTCAGTTTTGCAATCCGGCCAGAGGATCGGCGGGTCAGGAACTGGTGGCGGGGCGGTAGGCTTAAACCTGCCAGTCCTCTGTTGCTCGGCCTAGAAATCATTGTTTTGCTGGCAACGGGGGCGGCTTTTGTCTTGCCGGCTATCATAACTGCTCAATAATGCCCCGCAGGCGATCGTAGTCATCCTTGAGGAGTTGGTTCAGGTATTGGGCTGCCTGCACTAGCCACTGGCGATCGCGCTGTCGGAGTTGATACAAGGAACGGAGGGTTGCGGCCACCAGGGCATCACCGGGACCATAGCGCAGGGTCAACAGGGTTCGCAAAAAGGTCAATGTGCCACTGAAGGCAATCACCTCCTCCGGGGGACACCCATAGACCTGCTGGTGCATTTGGGGTGGGTGGGGGGGCAAATGGTGATAAAAGTGTTCCCTTTCCTGAAAGCCAGCAATGGCGATCGTGACCTCGGTTTTCAACATGGCAAAGATATGGGGCTGCTCTTGCCGTAGTTGCTCTAGGGATAGCCCCAAGGCGGTGGCACGGTGAATTGTGTCAATGGGCGCCGTGACTACGTAGGCAACAATGCCATAAATCACGCGATCGCTTTCCGGGATGCGCACCCAACTGCCCAGGGCAGGCACAGCCGGAAAATCTAGGGTAGCGGGCTCGTGGCACTGGGCAATGCAGTGATCCGTTGCTGTCTGGATAATCTCAGCAAAGGGCTGGGGGGGAGGCGATCGCCACGCCATCGTTTACTTTTTGGCTTGCGCTTTTTTCTTGGGCGTGCTCACCACTGGCTCTAGCTCGCTGGCCTGAAAAGTAACCAATTTATCCCAGTTTCCTCCTTCAAAGAGCACTGCTACTTTGCCGTCTGTGACCCGCTGCACAATCCCCTGAAATTGGTAATAAGTATCGTTGGGATTGGTGACCTTCACGGTCATGCCGGGGAGAATCGTTATTATTAAGTCACTGGCCATCGTTTTATCCCAAAGCTGTTTATGTGAGTTTATTATCTCCTGCCCTTGACCCATTCGGGCTTTGCTCAGGGAGAGCAAAGGATAAGGGTCAGTTATTGGCTTGATCATATTTTCTTTAACTTCTTTTTCTTTAACGGAGAGGGAGGGATTCGAACCCTCGGATAGGAGTTACCTGCCTATCAACAGATTAGCAATCTGCCGCTTTCGACCACTCAGCCACCTCTCCTGATTTGGCAGATTCCCTATTCTAGATCAGTTTTATCCCCCTTTTCAATCCTCGTGGTCTGCGGCGGCGGCTCTAGCAGGCGATCGCAACTGAGAATCCATGCTAGAGTTTTGCAGAATGGGTGTGTTGTGGGAGTGAAGCAAATGGCTGGATGCTGGCAATCTTCACCAGTGCTTAGGCGCAGTTCTACCGTCGCTAACTTGAGCAGGTTGCACTCTAAGTTCCCATGTTGAATGATTTTGCCCTGAATCTCCCCAAAATGCTGCTGTCGGGACTCCTTGCACTTGCCCCTGTGACGCTGCCTAGCCTCGCTCAAGCTGCACCCAAAACTACTCCAGTGGTACAGGCGTCTTCTCAAGCCCCAGCGGCGGATGCCCTCACGCCTCTCAATCCCAATCCCGATAAACTGGCGCTTCCTGAGACGCTCAACATTGATCTCAATCAAGCCCTCACCCTAGAGCAAGCGATTGAGGTGGCGATTCGCAACAACATTGGTCTCCAAATTAGTGAGCTACAACTACAACAGGCACAGGCCCAACTGCGACAGGTGCAAGCCCAGCTTTATCCCACCCTGACCTTTCAAGCTAGCATTGGCCAAAATACTACCCCCGGCGGCCAGCCCGCCTACCTCCCCCTCAACTTTCAGCAGCAGCTCTCTTTACAACAGCAGCAACAGCAACAAACTCAGCAACAGCTTCTGGCTCAGCAACTGGCTGCCAGCAGTCTTTTGAATACTCAGGTGCAACGGCTCCAACAGCGATTTCAAGGCCCCCAACTAACGGCATTTTCAGATCAGCAAAACCTTGAGCTGCAACAGCAACTCCAGCAACTGCAAAACAGTGCCAGCCAAGCTGCAACCCCCCCCAACGTTACCCGAATTACCTTGGCACCTGTGAATCAACTGAATTACAGAAATTTTTTCACTAACCTTTTTGGTGCCACCGCTGGCGCCACTGCCAACGCAGCACTCGTGATGAACTATACCCTGTTTGCTGGGGGAGGGCGATCGGCGGCCATTCAAGCGGCTCGCGACCAAGTGCGCCTCAGTGAACTGGAGGTACAACGCCAACTCCAACAACTCATCCTGGATGTTACAAACGATTACTATTTGGCGCAACAGGCCAAGGTGCAGGTACAAATCGCTGAAGCAGCAGTAGCCAATGCCCAGGTGACCCTGCGGGATGCCACCGCCTTTGAGCAAGCAGGGATTGGGACGCTATTGGATGTCCTCACGGCCGAGGTGAACCTTGCCAATGCGCAGCAAAACTTGAATCAAGCGCGCAATTTGGAAATCACGACCCGCCGACAGTTGGCACAGCGATTGAATGTGAATCAGATGGTGGACGTGGCGATCGCTGAGCGCGTTGAACCCGCTGAGAAATGGTCACTTTCCCTTGAGGACAGTATTCTCCTTGCCTATCAGAACCGTGTGGAGTTAGAGCAGCAACTGCTGCGGCGTCGCATTGCCCTAAGCAATCGTCAACTGGCCTTAGCTACTACCCGCCCTCAACTCAGTCTCTTTGCCAGTGGCAATATGCTGGACAAAGTCACAGATGATCTAGGCCCTCGCTTTGGCTATGGGGTAGGGCTGCAAATGCAACTAGCCCTCTTTGATGGTGGCAATGCCCGGGCAAGTGCCGCTCGTCAAGAAGCCCTTGCAGCCAGTGCCGAGGAACAGTATGCCAACCAAAAGGACAGCATTCGCCTTGAGGTGGAAACAGCCTACATCAATCTCAAGGCCAACGAGAAAAACATTGCCACTGCCCAAACTGCTGCTACCCAAGCCACTGAAGGACTGCGCCTAGCGCGGTTGCGCTTCCAAGCGGGAGTGGGGACTCAACAGGAAGTGACTAACGCCGAAGCTAATTTGACCCAAGCCCAAGGCAATCTGCTTGCAGCTATTTTGGACTACAATCGCTCTTTAGCAGCGTTAAAGCGGGCCGTGGGTTATCCAGAACGCACAGGTTTAGGAGGAAGGCAATAACGGATGGGCGATCGCAAGCGGGCATTGATCACCGGTATCACTGGCCAAGATGGCTCCTACCTCAGTGAGCTGCTCCTAGAGAAAGGCTATGAAGTGCATGGCATTATTCGCCGCACCTCCACATTTAATACTGATCGCATTGACCACATTTACGTTGACCCCCACCAAGAGGGGGCTACTCTGCGCCTACACTATGGCGATCTCACCGATGGCGGCACCCTGCGGCGCATTATCGAACTTAGCCAACCTGATGAAATTTATAATCTGGGGGCACAATCCCACGTGCGGGTAAGCTTTGATGCCCCCCAATATACCGTTGAAACTGTTGCCATGGGAACCCTGCGGCTCCTAGAGGCCATTCGCGAATACCAAGAGCGCACCGGCAAACAGGTGAAGTTTTACCAGGCGGGTTCTTCGGAGATGTTTGGCCTGGTGCAGGAGGTACCGCAGCGGGAAACGACGCCCTTTTATCCCCGCAGTCCCTATGCCTGTGCCAAGGTCTATGCCCATTGGCAAACGGTCAATTATCGCGAGGCCTATCACCTTTTTGCCTGTAATGGCATTCTCTTTAACCACGAAAGCCCGCGGCGGGGTGAAACATTCGTGACCCGCAAAATTACCCGTGCCGTTGCCCGCATTGTGGCTGGCCAGCAAAACAAGCTCTATTTGGGCAACTTAGACGCCAAACGGGACTGGGGCTACGCCAAAGACTATGTGCGTGCCATGTGGCTGATGCTGCAACAGGAGCAACCCGATGACTATGTGGTGGCCACGGGGGAAACCCACTCTGTGCGGGAATTTCTCGAGCTGGCCTTTGGGTATGTGGGTCTGAACTGGGAGGATTACGTGGAATTTGACCCCCGCTATCTGCGTCCCACGGAGGTGGATCTACTCTTGGGAGATCCCACTAAGGCAAAAACAGTATTGGGTTGGCAGCCCTCGGTTACATTTCCTGAGCTGGTGGCCCTGATGGTGGAAGCGGATCTCCATGCCGTGGGGATTCAAGGAACCACTCCCAAAACCAGCTCCGACACCGTGCTGGACCTCATTGCGCAGCGACAGTTTATCAGTAAGGCAGACTAGCCATGGATTTGAGTCAAAAAAGAATTCTCGTTACAGGAGGGGCAGGATTTTTGGGATGCCATGTGGTGGCACAGTTGCAGGTAGCTGGCGCCGTCCCTGAGCAAATTACGGTGGTGCGATCGCGCGACTACGATCTACGGCAACTGTCCGCTTGTCAAGCTGTGGTTCAAGGCCAAGATATTGTCATTCACCTTGCTGCCCATGTGGGAGGGATTGGTCTCAATCAAGCCAAGCCCGCCGAGCTGTTTTATGACAATTTGATCATGGGGGCCCAACTCATTGACTGTGCCCATCGCGCTGGCGTGGAAAAATTCGTCTGTGTGGGGACGATTTGCGCCTATCCTAAATTTACCCCCGTTCCCTTCAAAGAAAGTGATCTCTGGAACGGTTATCCCGAAGAAACAAACGCTCCCTACGGCATTGCTAAGAAAGCCCTTCTCGTGCAACTGCAAGCCTATCGGCAGCAGTATGGCTTTAATGGTATTTATCTTCTGCCGGTAAACCTCTATGGCCCCGGAGATAACTTTGATCCTGAGAGTTCCCATGTGATTCCTGCCTTGATTCGCAAAGTGCATACTGCCCAGCAACAGGGGGATTCTCGGATTGCCGTATGGGGCGATGGCACTCCTAGCCGTGAATTCCTTTATGTGGAGGATGCTGCCCGCGGCATTGTCATGGCTACCCAAGCCTACAATGATCCCGATCCTGTTAACCTTGGCACCGGTGAGGAGATCACCATTCAAAATCTGGTGGCTCTAATCTGTGAACTGATGGGGTTTCAAGGTCAAATTCAGTGGCAAACCGATAAGCCCAATGGTCAACCCCGGCGCTGTCTCGATACCACTAGGGCAAAGGAGGCCTTTGGTTTTCGTGCCCAGGTTTCCCTTAAAGAAGGCTTAGAACGTACAATTTCTTGGTACCGTCAGCACGCTACATCCCTATGAAGGACTGGCTCCAGATGATTCAGGAGATTGCCCAAGACATCTTTCAAGAATTAGGAAGTGGTTTTAGCGAGGCGATCTACCAAAAAGCTTTTGAGGTTGCCCTGCGGGAACGGCAAATTGAGTACGAAGAACAACGCAAGGTACCGATTTTCTTTCACGGTTATTTTGTAGGGGAAGCTATTCCCGATCTCATTGTCCGTGACAATGGCCAAGGGGTTGTTGTGGTTGAACTCAAAGCTGTTCAGAATATTGGCGATAAGGAAGTCAAGCAACTCAGGAAGTACATGGCGACCCTGAAGATTCCTGTGGGGGTTGTCATCAATTTTCCTGCTTCCACAGCAGCAGATCGGCCACAAATCATTGAGGTAAACCTAAGTTCTTAATCCTTCAGAATTCCCCTCTCCTAAAGGCTTGCCCGCTACTGAGCCAGTAGGGCAATCACCGGCATCAGCACCTCTTGATTGGGGGGCGAGGCGTCAACCAAAAAGTTTAGGAGTGCAAGATGGCGTTTAGCTTCGATTCTAGCTCGGCAAGCTGCTCGTTCTGCCTCTGCCATGTTCTTCAATCATTCTTCGTTGCTCTTCTGTAATTCTTTTCTTTAAGGCTCTGCTTGTGCCAAGCGATCTGTTTCTCGATTTCGACGGTTCCACTCAAGGCCGCGATTAACCACTGCCACCAGGAGGGCTGCCACGGTGAGTCGGTTGCTCCAGATGCGGGGGGGGCAAGGTATCCGAGGAGGGTGCAGTCGGTCTGGTCATAAAATTTCAGAAAGGTCTGTATCGATAGTCTAGTGATGATTGCTTCACTTGACGCACCTGCACCATATGCTGAATGTCAAAGTTGGTTGCGCCCTTAGGCTGGGTGTTGTCGTTGTTGGCAATTGGTTGTGGGACAGGGGACGCGATCGCCCACAATTAGGGTACGCCATTGGTCTGGCTTTAAGCGGGTTTGTGCCACCCGTTGCAGATCCGCCGCGGTTGCTGCTTTGACAGCTTGCTGATAGCGGAAGATAAAATCCTTCGGCAAATCATAGTATTCGTAGCGCAAGAGGCGATTTAGAATTTGCAGGCGATCGCGAAAATTAAAAACAAATGAGTTGAGAATGCTGTCCTTGGCATAATTTAGTTCTGCTGAGCCAACCGGTTCCTGTTGCAATCGCTCAATTTCCTGGCGGAGGGCGCTGAGAAACTTGGCTGTGGTCTCTGTTTGGGTTTGGCCGACACCATAAAACACCCCCGGATAGTCAAACTCCGGACTCCAAGCGGCATAGACACTATAGGCCAACCCTTGGCGCGATCGCACTTCATTGAAAAGACGCCCGCCAAAGCCATTGAGAACTCCATTGAGGACATAAAGGGTAAACACATCTGGATCCTTGAGGGTTCCCCCCAATTGGCCGGTATAGATGTAGCTTTGGGAGAGATGGGGCCGATGAATTACCACTGTTGCTGGGGAGGTATCAGCCGTCACTGGCGGCAAGGGAGGCAGGGGCGGTAAGTTCGGCGGATCCTGCCATGGGCCAAAAATTGCCGCCAGGCGATCGCCCATTTCCGAGGCATCAAAATCGCCCACCAACCCCAAAATGCAGCGGGAGGGAGCCAGATAGGTCCGGTAAAATTGCTGCACATCGGCAGGGGTAATGTTGGCAAGTGTTTCTAGCTCTTGAGTGCGGGCGTAGGGACTCTTAGGGCCATAAATCAGCTTGTAAAATTCCCGTTCTGCTTGGGCATTGGGTTGATCATCACGGCGTTGAATAATTCCCTGGCGGCGCCGAATCGCCAATTCAAAGCGCTCTGGTTCTACTGCTGGGGCTTGGAGCATTTCCGCCAGTAGGTTCAGTACTGCCTCGCTGTGTTCCTTAAGACTGTTGAAATTAATCCGTCCTAAAGTTTTGCCGACGCCGGATTCAATAGATGCCGCCCGATCCTCCAACCATTCGTCAATTGCAGCAGCCCGGTGGGCTTGGGTGCCCCCTGTGCGAATTAGATCGCCGCTGATTTCTGCCAAACCCACCTGCGCCGGTGGATCCCAGCGACTACCTGCCCGAAAGATCACAGTTCCCCGCACTAGAGGCCACTCGTGATCCTCAAGGAGATAGACCACCATGCCATTGCTCAACTGACGGCGCTCATAGGCCGGTACTTGCAGTTCTGGTAATGGGGGAAAGGTCAATTCGGTGTAGTGCTTGGGGGTCATGGCCATTGCCGGGGAGGGTGGGATCAACCATAGCAGCAGCGCAGATAAAACACCAAGACAGAGCGATCGCCCAAATGAGCGGCACAGTTGTAGACAGACAGCCATCATGGGAATCAGCAGCGGCTAAGAACAAGATAATTGAGTGAAGCTCACTCAGTATCAATAACAGTCAGCAAAAATGACTCTAAGAATTTAAAGAATGGTTAACTCATTCTAGGCAGTGTCAAGAAAAGATTGCATCAGAGTCAGGGAAATTTTCTGGAAACAGGATCAAACTTCAACCCCTAGAATAGGAATCGCAGTATTCTGTCTGCTACCAAAACGGGTGGGATTTGGTAAGCTTTAAGCAAAAACGATTCCCTCAAGTACTCCTTGCCGAGGCCATTGATGTGAAGTCTGATCTGCCGCAGAGATGGCGCCATCTCCTTGTCATTCAGGATCGCGAAGGCCGGCGTACCATTCACTTGGAAGCTGGCACCTATACCATTGGGCGGCACCCCAGCAATAGGATTGTGCTTAAGTCGCCAATGATTTCCCGTCAGCACGCGGTTTTGCTACGGATGTTGGATTCTAGCAGCGGTAACTTTTTCTTTCGCCTCATTGATGGTGACCTCCAAGGAAGGCGCAGTGTCAATGGTCTGACTGTCAATGGCAAGCCCTGCCAGTCCCACATTCTTCAGCATGGAGATGTAATTGTCTTTGGGGGTGATGTGCGCGCCCGCTACCACGTGATCGCTGACATTTCTGACTCAGGGCTCGATCGCTACACGCGCGCCCTCGAAAGATGTAGCCTTCCAGATCAAGCGGTGGCCTCCTGGGGAACTGCCTTCAGCAGCAGTGAAATGTCAGAGGTGACGGAAATTCAACTGCTGCGGTTATCCTCGTTTCCAGAGTTAAGTCCCTATCCCATTATTGAACTGGCTGCCAATGGTCAACTCACCTACCTCAATCCAGCGGCGATTCAGGAATTTCCCGATCTAGGAGAACTGGATGGGCAACATCCGCTGCTATCGCGCCTCAAAAGCTGGTCGTTGCAGGAAAAGCGATTTGCCGTCGAGGAAATCAATGTTGGCGATCGCACCTACGAAGTGACGATCCATATGCTGCGGGAGAGCCAATTAATTCGCTGCTACCTCACTGACATTACGGAGCGCAAACGTTCAGAACTGGCCCTGCGAATTAGTGAGGAACGCTATGCTCTGGCGGCTGAAGCGGCCAATGATGGCCTCTGGGATTGGCACATTAGCAATCGCTCCGTGTACTATTCTCCCCGCTGGGAGCTGCTGATTGGGGAGCCTGCCGGTACCCTCCAACCCACCATCGAGGAATGGTGGCGGCGAGTCCACCCCGATGACCTAGAGCAGTTGCGCCTGAACATAAAGGAGCACCTCTTCGGCACCCGTCCTTACTTTGATTGTGAATTTCGGATAAGGCATCGCGACGGCAGTTACCGCTGGATGCGATCGCGGGGAAAAGCCCTGCGCAACGAGAAGGGTCAGCCCTACCGCATGGGAGGTTCCATGACCGATGTCACGGAGTACCACCTAATTCAGGAGCAAATTCTTCACGATGCCCTCCACGATGCCATGACGGGTCTGGCCAACCGCGTTCTCTTTGTAGACCATCTGACCCAAGCCATTGCTCGCCGCCAGCGGCGTCCTAACTCCCTCTTTGCGGTGCTGTTTTTAGATGTGGATCGCTTTAAGGTGATCAACGATAGCCTAGGGCACTTAGCTGGGGATCAACTCCTGATTGGCATTGGCCAGCGACTGAGGGCTTGTACTCGCCCTGAGGATACGGTCGCCCGCCTTAGTGGCGACGAATTTGCGATTCTGCTAGAAGACCTCACTGATCCAGCCCAGGCGATGAAAGTAGCAGAACGAATTTTGAACACCCTGGGCCGTCCCTTTCTGCTGGAAGGCCGTGAAATCTTTACCAGTGGCAGTATTGGCATTGCCTTTCCGAGCGAGGACAGTCAGACCCCTGAGGACCTACTGCGGGATGCCGATACTGCTATGTACCGCGCCAAATCCCTTGGCAAGGCTCGCTACGAGGTCTTTAGTATGACGATGCGTGCCCAGACGATAGCCCTCATGAAAATGGAAACGGAGCTGCGACAGGCGGCAGAGCGTGAGGAATTTTTGGTGTACTATCAGCCGATTGTTGATCTATCAACGCTCAAGATTGTGGGTTTTGAAGCGCTGCTGCGTTGGCAACATCCCGAACGGGGCATCATTTCCCCTGGCGAATTCATGGCGGTGGCCGAAGAGATGGGGTTGATCCTACCCATCAGTTGGTGGGTCATGGCAGAGGCTTGCCGCCAAATGCAGCGCTGGGCAGTGGTCTTTCCCCGCAGTCGTGGACTCAGGATTAGTGTCAACCTCAGTGGACGTCATTTTCAACAGGCGGATCTGCTGCCCAAGTTAAGGTCTATTTTGGCGGAAACGGGATTTCCAGCACAGCGACTCTGCCTTGAGGTCACTGAAGGGATTCTCATTGATAACAAGGAGGTGGCGATCGCCACCCTTGAGGAAATTCGGGCCATGGGCATCCCCGTGTACATGGATGATTTTGGCACAGGCTATTCTTCCATGAGCTATTTGCACCGCTTTCCCATTGACACCCTTAAAATTGATCGCACGTTCATTTCTGGCCTCAATTGTGAGGAATCTTCGGCAACAATTGTGCATACCATTCTTATGCTGGCACATTCTTTGGGGCTAAAGGTGGTGGCGGAGGGCATCGAAACCCGCGAACAGTGTCGTGTCCTGCAAGCCCTAGGGTGCAACTATGGCCAAGGTTATTTCTTTGCCCGCCCCCTCTCGGCGCTGCAGGTGGAAAAATTATTAGCGAGACAATCTTTACCGCCTCTAGTACGCCCCAGTACCGAAGAGCACAATACGCAGAGTCTCCACAAGAATTTCTAAATCCAGATTCAGGGACCAGTTGTCAATGTAGTAAAGGTCAAGGCGTGCCGCTTCATCAAAATTGCTAATCCGAGAGCGGCCAGAAATTTGCCACAGCCCCGTAATGCCGGGCATCACCTGATGGCGAATATGATGCCAGGAATGGAAACGGGCAACATCCCGCAGGGGTAGGGGACGGGGTCCCACTAAGCTCATATCTCCCCAGAGGACGTTCAACAGTTGGGGCAGCTCATCAATGCTGGTTTTGCGCAGAAAACTGCCGAGGCGGGTGCGGCGGGGGTCGTTTTTTACCTTGAAGAGAATGCCATCGGCGGATTCGTTTTGTGCCTCCAAATGGGCTTGGAGTTGCGGTGCATCGGCACGCATGGTGCGAAATTTCCACATCTGAAAGACTTGTCCATGGAGTCCCACTCGCTCTTGGCGAAAAAAGATAGGACCTGGGGAGGTGAGTTTGATGGCGATCGCCACCACGACAAATAGGGGCGCCAGGACCACAAGGCCAATGAGGGCCAAAATCACGTCCAAATAGCGTTTCAGCCGATACTCCCAGCCATTGAGATAGGTCATATCTACCCGCAGGGTGGGCAAAGCCGCCACAATTTCCGGGGCGCCCCGTCGGTAAAGCATTTCCAAGCTGGAGGGGATCAACCGTAGGGAAATGCCCTCTTGGCGCAGTTGCCAATAGAGTGCTGAGGCGAGGTGGGCGGGGGGGAGGCCTTCTACGATCACCTCTTGGGCTTGGCAGTTGAGAATCTCCGTCAAGGTTTGCGGTTCGTTGGCCATAGCAGCGATCGCACTGCCGACAATTTTGTAGTTGGCGCGTTGTTCCAGCAGGGCGCTCAGATACTCCTGCCGCTCTGGGGGGGCCACCAGAAACGCCCGTATGGGGCGCCGCAGGGTGAACATTTTGAAGCCCAAACTTACCCCTAGGCGCAAGATCACGGCCAACACGACACTTAGGCCCCAAGCACTAAAAAACAGTGAGCGCGGCAAATCCACTTTGGGGTCATAGAAGTAGGCGATCGCCAGCGCCAACAGGTAGCCCAAGCTCAATACCTTGGCGAGGCGCAAATAATTTTTCCAATGGCCGCGCGGATGATACAGCCCACTCACAGCAATCAAAAACAACAGACCCGCTGCAAACAGCCAAAAGACACTGGGCAATCCCCACCAATACCACCCTGCCAAATCAGGGGGCAAGGGCGCATAGAAGCGATTGAGTTGTAAGCCCAATTTCCAAGCCAACACCAGCCCCCCGAGGTCACTGGTCAGTAGCAGCAGGGCAAAAGCCGTTTCTGAGCGCAGCCCCCTCCAACGGCAGCGGGGTGCCCGAAGATCACGGAGAAAAGCTTGCGAACGCATTATCGAAGCAAGACAACAACAATGGCTAGGGTTTAGTATTCCGCAGAACTGAGGGTGGCGATCGCAGTGCAAGATCTCTTTGCAGACCCCAATAGATGCTTGAGAATGGGGATAGATAGCCCATCAAGCCCCCTGAAAAACGCCATGTCCAGCGACTTAATTTACCCTTCCACCCTCCTGCTCACGAGCCTCTTGGCCATTGGGTTTGTATTTTTTATTCGTGCCTCCACCAAAGAACGCATTGAAACCAAAGAATGGTTCATTGCCCAACCCCTTGCTAAACTTGCTCCCCGGCTCAAGCAGTATTTCCAGCAGCGGGGCTACCGGCTCCACGCCGTCAGTGCCGATGGCGCTGAAGTGACCTTTCAGGGACAGGTTGCCGCCAGTCCCTGGATGGCTGCATTCCTCTTTGCCCTAGCTGTTGCCACTACCACAGCCATTGCCTTGGTGTTGATGGTGCTCTTTCCCAACGGCGGTATTTTGGCCTTTGGTCTCGTTGGCCTCACCCCCATTGCCCCCTGGTTCTACTGGCGCGGTGCCCAGCGGCTCGAAACTGTCAAACTCTCGTTGCAACCCCATGGGATCGGAACCCAAGTCACCCTAGAGGGACATCGCGATGAGCTAATCACCTTTGAGGATACTGTGCTGAGGGCATAGGAGAAAGTCGGGGGCATGCTTTAGATCAGGCGCATAACCCAAAAGACAGCACAGGATAATTTTTTGACCACCTGTAATAGAACGGGCAATGACCGACTCCCCGACTACCAGTGCCACCGACCAACGCACGTTTGGCCAACTCCTCCTTGACCTTGATATTCACCTCAGTCCCAAAGAGGTGGATTTTTAGGGGGTAAATTTCGGGTGTATTTGGCCTGTAAGAGCTATCCCTTGACGACAGTGCTCTACGGTGGTGTGAGCGTCACACCGACAGCGAGGGTCGCTTGATTGCTGAAACGGTCAAGCCCGGTTCCTTTGAAATAAATGCCTCCTTCGAGGGAGCCGCCCAATGCAGATGTCCCTGAGTCACCTTAGTACGATGAGCCAACGCTTGCTGGGAGGTCTCCAAGACTTGGCCACAAGCTACGGTTACCCCAAGCGGTTGGAAACGGATCTCGCGCGGGGAATTCTCGCCAACTATTGGCAACAGTGGCGGCGGGAACGGTTTTACCAATGGGTGATTTGGTTGGTGGAAAATTACACCAATGAATCGACGGCAGAAATTCGTAAATTGAGCACAATAATTGAGCACAATCTATGAAACAGCGTTAGAAATTTATGATTAACTGTTTCGTGATTATTGCGGCTTTTCACCGCGTCTAGGGGCGAAATAATCCCCAACTTCAGCGGGGGACTTTGCTAGAATCAGTCAACAGATAGTTTTTCTGTGGTCAGCGGTAGGCTATCGCTCCTAGGTATCTTGCGAGGTCGGGTTTTTATGCACCTAAGTGAACTTACCCATCCCAACCAGTTGCATGGGTTGTCCATTGCCCAATTGACTCAAATTGCCGCCCAAATTCGCGACAAGCATCTGGAAACTGTGGCGGCGACCGGCGGCCACCTTGGTCCCGGCTTGGGCGTTGTTGAACTCACCCTCGCACTCTACCAAACCCTTGATTTAAATAAGGATCGCGTGGTCTGGGATGTGGGGCACCAAGCCTATCCCCACAAAATGTTGACCGGTCGCTACAACAACTTCCACACCCTGCGCCAAAAAGGGGGGATTGCTGGTTACTTAAACCGGCGGGAAAGTCCCTTTGATCACTTTGGGGCTGGGCATGCCTCTACGAGTATTTCGGCAGCTTTGGGGATGGCGATCGCCCGCGATCTCAAGGGGGAAAACTTCAAGGTAGTGGCCATTATTGGCGATGGCGCCCTGACGGGGGGCATGGCCCTAGAGGCCATTAATCATGCCGGCCACCTGCCCCACACCAACCTGATGGTGGTGCTCAACGACAATGAAATGTCTATTTCCCCCAATGTGGGGGCGATTCCCCGCTATCTGAATAAAATCCGCCTCTCACCGCAGGTGCAATTTATTACCGATAATCTCGAAGAGCAGTTCAAGCATATCCCCTTCTTTGGTGAAAACCTGACCCCGGAGATGCAGCGCATCAAGGAGGGGATGAAGCGCCTTGCGGTTCCTAAGGTGGGCGCTGTCTTTGAGGAATTAGGCTTTACCTATGTAGGCCCTGTGGATGGCCATAATTTAGAGGAGCTGATTGCCACATTCCAGCATGCCCACACCATTCCTGGCCCGGTACTCGTCCATGTTGCAACCGTGAAGGGCAAAGGCTACGCAATCGCCGAGAAAGACCAAGTGGGCTACCATGCCCAAAATCCCTTTGATCTGGTCACTGGCAAGGCCAAACCCTCTAGTAAACCCAAGCCCCCCAGCTACTCCAAGGTCTTTGGCGAAACCCTGACGAAGCTGGCAGAAAATGATCCGCGCATTGTGGGCATTACAGCGGCGATGGCCACGGGCACAGGCCTAGATATTCTCCAAAAACGGGTGCCAAAACAGTACATTGATGTCGGGATTGCCGAGCAGCATGCGGTAACAATGGCGGCGGGGATGGCCACCCAGGGAATGCGCCCCGTAGCGGCAATTTACTCCACATTCCTCCAGCGCGCCTATGACCAAATTGTCCATGATGTCTGCATCCAAAAGCTACCGGTTTTCTTCTGTATGGATCGGGCGGGGATTGTCGGTGCCGATGGCCCTACCCACCAAGGGATGTATGACATTGCCTATTTGCGCTGCCTACCCAATATGGTGCTGATGGCACCCAAGGATGAGGCGGAACTGCAACGGATGATTGTAACGGGCATTAACTACACCGATGGACCGATCGCCCTGCGCTATCCCCGCGGCAATGGCTATGGTGTCGCCCTCATGGAGGAAGGCTGGGAACCCCTTGAAATTGGCAAAGGAGAGCTTTTGCGCTCTGGTGAAGATCTTCTCCTAGTGGCCTACGGCTCAATGGTCTATCCGGCGATGCAGGTGGCGGAAATCCTCAAGGAACACGGCCTGGGTGCTGCCGTGATCAATGCTCGCTTTGCCAAGCCCTTGGATACGGCGTTGATTCTGCCCTTGGCAAAACAAATTGGCCGCGTGGTCACACTGGAGGAGGGCTGCCTGATGGGGGGTTTTGGCTCGGCGGTACTTGAGGCACTGCAGGAGGCGGATATTCTGGTGCCGGTACTGCGTTTGGGGGTACCGGATATCTTGGTGGAGCACGCCAGCCCCGATGAATCAAAGGCCGACTTGGGACTGACGCCCGCCCAAATGGCGGAAACCATTATGCAAAAGTTTGGGGTTCCTCAACGGACAACCGTTGTCGCAGCCTCCTAGGCGCGGGCGAGGACAACAACTGCATTTTGCCCCCCAAAGCCATAACTACAGCAGAGAATGTGCTCTAGGTGAGCAGAACGTGTCTGTTGGACAATATCCAACTCAAAGTTGGGGGTTTGACAGCCAACACAGGGGGGAATCTGTTGTTCCCGCAACGCTAGGCAGGAGAGGGCGATCGCGATCGCCCCAGCAGCCCCTAAGGTATGTCCAAGGGCTCCTTTGTGACTGGTGACTGCAACCCCTTGACCAAAAAGGGTTTGAATCCAAGCGGCTTCGGCGGCATCGTTACGCCGCGTGCCCGTACCGTGGCTATGGATACAGTCAATCTGGCGCGGTGTTAGCTCTGCCTGAGCCAAGGCCTTTTGAATCGCTAGGAGAGCACCGGTTTGGTTGACACTGGGGGCAGCCATATTCTCAGCATCGGCACTGAGACCCACCCCAGCAATTCGGGCATAGGGTTCAATACCTCGCGATCGCGCCCGTTCTGGAGATTCCAAGACAAGAAGGGCGCCGCCGGCCGCTAAGCCAAATCCCTGCCGCTGGCGATCGAAGGGAGCTGCCCGCTCCTGAGCCAAGACCCCCAACTGGCGAAAGCCGGCCAAGGTTAAGGGGGAGATGGCGGATTCAACGCCTCCAGCCAACACCAAATCGCAATCCCCCTGGGCAATCAACAGTGCCCCTTGGGCAATTGCCCAGATTCCCGTGGCACAGGCGGCTGTGGGATTGAGCACTATCCCCTGAATGCCTGCAATTTGTGCTACCTGCTGCGAAACAGTTGCTGGCAAGGTTTGTAACCATGTTTCTCGCGAAAGAGCAGGCTGTCGTAACCATCTTTCCCACTGGGCTTGAAAGCCGCGACTGGAGCCGACCACTGCCCCGGCACTGCCCAGGGGAGCCGTTAATTTTGCATCCTTGAGCGCTTGAGTCGTAGTCGTTTCAATAATTTTCTCGACAGGCAAGCTCGTTGCACCCACCAGTCCTTCAGGGGTGGCTATGAGTGCTGTCTTGCCCTGACAGTACCGCTGCCATGTGGCGATCGCGGTGTCCCCAAGCGCTGTCCATAGACCAATGCCAGTAATAACAACATTCACTGCACAATTAATTCAAGATATGATCAACCTAATCAACATCGTGACGCAACATCCTGACGTGAGGACAGCAGGTTTGGAAACGGCGGCAGAGTACTGTGTAGTGATTGTTACTACAGCTACGGAAGCTGAGGCACTCTCCTTGGCCGATCAACTGGTGGCGGAGCACCTGGCTGCCTGTGTGCAGGTTCTACCTGTTCAATCAATATACCGTTGGCAAGGAGCGGTGCATCGCGCTCCAGAATGGCAATTGCTGATTAAAACCCGCATCGCTTTATTTGAGCAGGTGCGCGATCGCCTGCTGGCATTACACAGTTATGAAGTCCCAGAGATCATTGCCATGCCAATCATTGCTGGTTCTTCTGCCTATTTGAACTGGATCAAAGAGCAAACTCAAAAGCCACCTGGAGGTTAAGAAGATCTGAATCCAAGATCATCAAGATCATAAAGTTTCTATTACATTACCCATGTCAATAACCTACCCTCTATCTTTCAGTATGGTATTCTTTCCCACTCACAAGTTATCGAGCGTCGTCTTTTTCCCCCCTACCGAGTGAATTTTGAGCCAAGGATTTCCTATGGGCTTGTTAGGGCGATCGCGAATCTCTGTGCGCCAACTGGCTGAAACACCTAGACACCGCTTCAGCTAAAACTTAAGATGGAAAAATGGTCTCCCTTGCTCGGAAAAATCTTTTAGAAGACTTTAGTCGCTTTCTCGTTGCTCAACTGGGCATCACGTTTGCTGTCAGTCTCGTCACTATTCAAACGGGACTCCTTGAGGGATTTAGTCGCTCCGCCACTCTCTTGGTGAGCAAAAGCCAAGCGGATTTCTGGATTGCCTCGAATGAGCTGCGTTATTTTGGCCTGACATTGCCCATTGAGTATCAAGTTGTCCTTGATGCCCAAGCAGTTGAAGGGGTTGCGGCTGCAGAACCACTCCTGATGCAGTCGGCCATGTGGCGCCGTTCAGAGACAGAGGCGATCGATCCAGTGCAAGTGGTGGGTGTTGAACCGACAGGAACCTTGCTGCCTTTGACGACAGTTGCTGGTGCAGCCCTGAGGAAGCTAGAGGAACCCTACAGTGTCATCGTGGATCGCATTGACCTCAATGCCCTTTCCCTCACGGCTTTGGGGGAGAAAGGTCGTGTGAATAACTACCCAGCGACGGTCATTGGCTGGACGCGCGGTGTTAAATCAATTGTCTCTAGTCCCTATGTCTTTACCTCGCTGGAAACTGCGAACCTTTACTTGAACTTCCCGCGGTTTGATCCCAGTGAACCGGTACCCGAATTTTTGCCGTTGGTCTCCCCGAGTACCCGCATCACTTATGTCATGGTCAAAGCAAAGCCGGGAGAGGATTTAGCAAAGGTGCAGGAGCGATTGCGGGCAGCGTTTCCCAACTATCAAGTGCTCAGTCGTGCTGCCCTGACTGAAATGACCCGGCGCTATTGGTTGGCCAGCACCAGTGTGGGGTTCATTTTGGGTCTAGGGGCAGGGGTGGGCATGGTTGTAGGGATAGTGATTGTGAGTCAGATTCTCTATTCCTCCGTGAGCGATCGCCTACAGGAGTATGGCACCCTGAAGGCAATGGGGGCTTCTGACGGGTACTTGTATCGAATTATTATTGAGCAAGCCCTGTGGATGGCCGTACTGGGTTATCTGCCCGGTTTAGGCCTGTCCTGGGGGTTGGGGATGTGGACCATGCAAGCTCGTGCCATCCAAATCATCATTACCCCTCAACTTGCCTTAGCCGTTTTTAGTGCCACCGTGGCCATGTGTGTCAGCGCTTCCCTATTGGCAGTGCAAAAAGTGATGCGCCTTGATCCTGCCCAAGTCTTTCGAGCTTGAATCATGCCTCACCCTGTCCTCCCTTGGTCAACCGCTCCGCCGCCAGCGAAACCTGTTCTCAGTGGTTGGGAACAGGCCTGAAGTGCCCCATTGCCCCCCTTATCCCCCAGATGATCCCCTCTCCTCGCGCGGCCTTTGCCTGTGCTCTCCATATGCAGCAGCCGACAATTCCAGTAGGGGAGGACGGCCGCCTAATCAGTCACTTGCAGTATATGCTGATGCATCCCCATAAGGAGGACAATTACAACGCAACTCAATTTCTTTGGTGTTATTGGCGCATGGGGGATTGGATGCCCCAGTTGGTGACTGAGGGCTGTCAACTTCGGATAATGCTCGATGACTCCGGCAACCTGCTTTGGGGTCTGGAGCAGATGGGGCAAGAGGAAGCACTGGCGGCCCTGCGGCGGATTACCGTGGATACCTATGCCCCCTACCTGGAGTGGCTGGGTACCTGCTGGGGACATGCGGTGATTCCCTCAAGCCCAGTTGCCGACATTGAGTTGGACATTCGCGCTTGGCAGCATCCATAAATCTGTAGAATAAACTATGGCATGGCAAAACTGGTACATACCTCCTTTAGGAGCAATTGTGGCGGGCTCCCTCGCTGTCACCCTTACCCGTGAACCGCTCCCTGTGGTGGCGGTCAGTTCTGTGGGGGCATTGGTGGGCACTTGGGTACAGGAGCGTCAATGTGATTCCCTTACTCCCCAAATCGAGGACCTGCTGCAGCGTTTAGAGGAAAGACTGGACTATCTTGAAACCGGAATGTCTGGGCATCACCAGCGCTGCACTGCTATTTTCTACGATATTGAAAACTTGATTAAAGGCTACAACATCAAAGCTGCAGATGTGGCCAAAATCTCCCTAGGTGCCATCCAAACCCATATTCGCCAAGCCTACCCCATCGACCGAGTGCTACTGCAACGTGCCTATGCCAACTGGAGTGATGCTCGCCTTGGGTCACTGCGCCGTGAAATGCACCAATTGGGCATTGAGCCTGTACAAGTCTTTGGCTTTTCCTACGAAAATCGAAAAAATGCCGCCGATATTCAATTGGCTATTGATGTGGTGGACTTGATTTTTCAGGATGACCGCTTTGATACATTTGTGATCGTCTCCGGGGATGGTGGCTTTGGCTCCCTTGCCAAGAAGTTACGGCAGTACGGCAAAACGGTGATTGGCTGTGCCTACGAAGATGCCGCTGGCAAGAGTTTTCAGGCCATTTGTGATGCCTTTGTGCACATTCCCGATCCAACGGTGAAATCCCGCCCGCCTGTGGTCAGTCCCGCCTGCCCCATGGAAGCTCCGGCATCAACCATCACCCCCGCCACCATTCCCTTAGATGCGGATAATCGTCGTTTGTGTGCCGATTTGAGTGTCAGTTTGGTTCGCCATGCCGAGGGGGCGATCGCTAAAACGCGGCAGATTCTCGATTGGTATCGCCGTGATTTGCCGTGTGGCAAGCTTCTGCGGGAGGAAGGGCTACCTATTAGTAAAGTCCAAGGGGCAGTGCAAGCCCTGCTGCCCAACTTTGACATTTTGCTGTTGGGGATGGTCAAGTTTTCGGAATACTTGCGCTACGTCTGCAAAAACACGATCTTCTGTGTCTTTTATTGCCAAGGCAGTGCCAATCAACTGCGTCTTGGTCTACGGGAGCATCTTCCCGCCGGTGCTGTGGTGATGGCCAATTTTGAAAAGCGTCCCCTCCACAGTCTGGCAACCTATCGGGCCCTGCTTAGTCACGAACGGGTGGCGATCGCCCAACCTACAGCCTTGGCTCATACTCTAGCATGGCTCCTTGACCATTACGAGGGCGTTGCTACCTTAGAGGAACTGGCCACTATGATTGAGAAAACCGCACCAGCAGAGATTAGTTCTAGCCAAATTGCAATTGCTTTGAATAACTGCCAAAGGGCCAATATTCTCGTGCCAGCTCCCCACGGTGGCGATCGCTATTTTGTCGCTGCCAAAATCACAACACTTCGCGAAGGCTATGCAGCACTGGCACAGTGGCTACACCAGATCCTTCAGGGGTTTTTTGAACGGGTGGGGACGGAGCCGCAACCAGAACTGTTACAGGCACTCATTGAGCCCTCTGTTTCAGTGCCCAGGTAGATCGCCATGGATTTTCCTTGGTTGGTGTGGCTAGAGACCTGTGGGAGCACGAATACATGGGCGCTGCGCCATGCCGATCAGCTCTACGGCGGCCAAGTCATCTATACTCAGGCCCAAACGCGGGGGCGAGGTCAGTACAACCGCCCTTGGCAATCCCCCCAGGGAGTGTTGACGGCCTCCTTTATTTTGCCCCATTCGCCAGCGATCGTTGCTCCCAGCGTCCAAGCAGGGATAGCGGTGATGCGTGCGTTGAGTGGGCTGCGGCCAGCACTGGATCGCCATCTGCAATTGAAGTGGCCCAATGATGTTATGGCTCAGGGCAAGAAACTAGCGGGAATTCTCTGTGAAAGCTGTTCCCCTTGGTTGGTGGTGGGGGTGGGGCTGAACCGCTGTGTAGATGTTGAGGCAATGGGCCTTCCCCAAGCTATGAGTCTTCATCAGCTTCTTGATCCTTGGGAAGCAGTACCCACAGATTTGGAACTCTTGGCGACCATTCGTGCTGAACTGCTTTGGTGTTGGCAACGGTCACAGTGGGCGGGGGTGGCTGTGCAGCGCGACTTTCTGCGGGGGCGATCGCTCACTCTTGTCCAAGGAGAACAGAGGTGGCAGGGCATCAGTCTGGGAATTAGCGATCGCGGGACATTGCAGGTGCGCCTAACTAATGGCGAAGTGCGGGAATTTAGCAGTGGCCATGTGATCTACAGCCCCTAGAATTGGTTGCGGAAGTGGGCAGCCCGTCTGCGAAAATTGTCCTTGGTACTACAACCATCTGAGGTGCGCATGAAGGGTTGGCAGGTCTGTTGGCAACGGGCGATCACTTTGGTTCTCAGCATCGTTCTCCTCTGGTCAATGGGGGACATCGCAGCGGCAAAATCCAGTGGCTCGCTGGCAGAGGTGGCAGCTCCTGTGGCCATTGAGGATATGAAAAATTGGTTCGATCGCTATGAACCCCGGCTGAAAATTCTCACCCCCGAAGTCAACCAAACGCTCCAAAGTCGCAACGTCACTGTCAAGCTCAGTGTCCAAGGGCTACGCCTGTTTCAGGATCAGCCCACAGGCTTGGGCCCCCATGTGGAGGTGGTGCTCGATGATCTGCCCAGCCGCAGTGTCTATGACCTGAGCACCCCCATTGAATTTACTAACCTTGAGCCGGGAACGCACCTTCTCCGTGCTTTTGTCGTCTACCCCTGGGGGGAAAGTCTGAAAAATCCCCTTGCCTATGCTCAAACCGTGTTTCATCTCTACACCGCAGATGAGGACACTCGAGCTGCTAGTCTTCCCCTGCTCACCTACAATCAGCCCAGCGGTACCTATGGCGCTGAACCGGTGCTCCTCGACTTTCATCTCAGCAACCTACCCTTGGATCAGCTACTAAACAACGAGAAGGTGTGGCAGGTGCGCTGCACGATCAATGGTCAATCTTTCACCGTCGATCGCTGGCAGGCCTACTATCTCACTGGACTGCAGCCGGGGGATAACTGGGTGCGGCTTGAACTCCTGGATGGGAATGGTCAGCGGATTCCCTCTCCCTACAATCCCATTACCCGCCTCGTCACCTATCAACCCAATGGCAAGGATGTCCTCTCGCGCCTGCTACGGGGAGAACTGGCGGCGAAAAATCTCCAAAGCAGCCTCAGTCCAGATCTGCCCAGCAACCTCCCCCCTGAACCCACCCCAGAACCAATGCCTGTTGTTGAGGCACCCCCTACTCCCGTTGCTCAGGAATCCCCACCCACATCCCAGCCAGTAGAGGAAGTCCCACCCACCCCTGAACCTCCAGAAGAAACCCCTGTTGCCCCTGAGCTAACCCCAGAACCAACAGTTAGGGTTGAAGCAGAAAAAGAGACACCAGCACCGCAAAAACCCTTCTGGCAGCGTCTGAATCCCTTCAAAAAAACAGAAACTCCAACTCGTTCTGTTCTCGTTAGCCCGCGCGTCCCTGCTCAACCCGCTCCTTCTGGGGATGAACCCACCCCAGCGGCTCCTGCATCTGAGGTCACTGAAGAGGCGACTGCTCCCACTCCAAAGGATTTGCCACAATTAGAGGAGTCAACCCCCCCTCAGGAGTAAACCCATGCAAGAAACCTCCTTGGCCACTGTTCGCCTTCAACCTTCATTTGCTGTCCCTCTCGGTGTGCTGCTGTTGAGTGTGCCCCTGTGGTGGCTGCGTTGGTGGCTGGGGTTACCCCTTTCACTCTTTGCCCTATTTTTGGCTGTGCAGGCGGTAACGCTACGCTTGGAGTTTACGGCAACCGCTCTCGATGTCTATCGGGGTAGCCAACAGATTCGGAACTTTCCCTATCAGCAATGGCAGCACTGGGAAGTCTTTTGGCCGACCTTTCCTGTTCTTTTCTATTTTCGGGAGGTCAAGAATATCCACTTTCTGCCGATTCTGTTCGACGCCAAAACTTTAGTACAATGCCTCCAAGAACGCTGCCCACGCACAGCCTTTATTTCCACGGTTCACAATGACGGATGACCCTACAGTGACTGATCCCTCTGAACCTACCTCAGAGGAACTAGCAACTCTCAAAGCCCAGCGCGATGCCCTCAAAGCTGAAATTCAAGCCCTCGATGCTGAGTTTCATCGTTTGGTCCACGATCGCCTCAAGTCCCTTGAAGAGCGGCAGCAAAGTCTGCAACTGACCATTGAACAACTAGAACGGCGCAAGGAACGCATTGAACAGGAGCTACGCCGTAATTTTGTGGGTGCCTCCCAAGAACTCGCGATTCGGGTGCAGGGGTTTAAGGAGTTCCTAGTCAAGAGCATGCAGGAGTTGGCAGCCACCGTTGAGGAAATGGAATTGCTGCCCCCGGCACCCGCTGTAGCGGAAACTGTCCCTGCCCCAGCAGAAACGGCCACAACACCCCCTAAGTTAATTCTGGATGAGGGCTTTCAGGAGGAAGCGGATCGGATTCGCCGTTTGCTAGAGCAATATCGGAGTAGTCCTAACTACTACGGCCCTCCTTGGCAGTTGCGACGCACCTTTGAGCAAGTTCACGCTGAGCGGGTTGAAAGTTGGTTCTTTGATCTGGGGGGACGGGGTGCCCTGCGATCGCTCCCGAGTCGGTTGCAAAATATCCTTGTTGCCTCGGCAATCATCTCGATCCTACGGGACTTCTATGGGGAGATGTTGCGGGTTTTGGTTTTGGCTGATTCCCCTGAGCGCTTGGGAGACTGGCGACGTGGCCTCCAGGACTGCTTGGGAATCACTCGCCAAGACTTCGGCCCCGACCAAGGGGTGGCCCTATTTGAATCCGCCGATGCCCTCGCCTTTCGTGCGGATCGCCTCGAGCAGGAGGACTACATCCCCCTGATTCTCATTGATGATTCCCAACCCCAAGTTAGCCTTTCGCTGCTGCAATATCCCTTGCTCTTGGGTTTTGCCCCTGAACCCCAGTTGCGTCCTAGCCGTAGTTCTGATTTCTTTGAATAGTTTCAGTCCCCTTTGGAGGCTCCTGTGACCACTGCACTGATCCTTGGACTGCTGGCGCTCATTAGCTATCTGCTTGGCTCGATTCCCACAGGCTACCTCCTGGCAAAAGCGCTGCGGGGTATTGATATTCGTGAGCATGGCTCTGGCTCAACGGGGGCGACCAATGTGCTGCGGGTGGTGGGCAAAGGCCCCGGATTGGTGACGTTTTTAGTTGATGTGGGCAAGGGCCTAGGAGCAATTCTTGTGGCGCGTTGGGTCTTGGGGCAATCTTGGAGTAGAGTGCCCGCTGGTTGGTTTGAATTTGTGCTGCTGGCGATCGCCTTCATTGCCGTTCTGGCTCACAGTAAGCCAATTTGGTTAGGCTGGCGGGGCGGCAAATCCGTTGCCACTGGTTTAGGGGTGCTCCTTGCCCTGAATGCCCCCACTGCATTGGCCACCTTTGGGGTGTTTCTGGTGGTCTTGACGGTCAGCCGCATTGTCTCCCTGAGTTCAATTACTGCTGCTATAGCCTTGCCCTTTTGGTTTTGGTTCTTTACGCAGTCGTGGCCGTTCGTGGGCTTTAGCGTGATTGCAGGGGCTTTTGTGATTTGGCGACACCAGAGTAATATCCAACGCCTCCTTGCAGGAACGGAGCCGCGGTTGGGAGCCTCGCAGGGATAGATCTCTTAGAATCTCTTAGAAGGTCACTTTTGAACGGGCTGGGAGTTCCTCAATGCCCCCATATTTTAGAAAACGGCTGTATTTGTACCGTGGCAAGGCCTCTGAGATTGCTACCATGAGTGGATACCAGTTTTGGTGGGGAGATTTGTGATGGAAACACTGCGGGGCCGTGATTTGCTGAGCATCGCCGACCTCTCACGGGCAGAGGTGGAATATCTGCTGGATTTAGCAGCCCAGATGAAAATCGGCAAGGTGGCTCCCCAGTGTCCTAAGGTCTTGGGGCTGCTGTTTCAGAAGGCCTCCACCCGTACCCGTGTCAGCTTTACGGTGGCAATGTACCAACTAGGCGGCCAAGTCATTGACTTGAATCCCCAATCCACACAGGTGGGGCGCGGTGAACCGTTGCCCGATACAGCACGGGTATTGGATCGCTATTTGGATGCGGTGGCGATTCGCACCTATGGTCAGGCAGAACTGCAGCTTTTTGCCGATTATGCACGGATACCGGTGATTAATGCCCTCACCGATCGCGAGCACCCCTGTCAGATTTTGGCGGATCTGTTGACGCTGCGGGAATCCTTTGGCACATTGACGGGACTGACCCTCTGCTACATTGGCGATGGCAATAATGTGGCCCATTCACTGCTACTGGGCTGTGCGCTCTTGGGGGTGAATATTCGTGTGGCTTCACCACCACAGTTTGCGCCTTTGCCCGATATTGTGGCGCAAGCCAAGGCACTGAGTGGCGGGAAAAGTGAAGTGACTATTCTCACGGATCCACAGGCAGCGGCTCAGGGTGCCCAGGCCCTTTACACCGATGTTTGGGCCAGTATGGGACAGGAGGCGGAAGCGGGCGATCGCCAACCCATTTTTCAGCCCTACCAAATTAATGATCAACTCCTAGCCCTTGCGGATCCGCGGGCGATCGTTCTCCATTGCCTGCCGGCTCACCGCGATGAGGAAATTACCGCCAGTGTGCTTGAAGGACCGCAGTCGCGGGTTTGGGAGCAGGCAGAAAATCGCCTCCATGCCCAGAAGGCTCTACTTGCCAGTCTCTTGGTATAGGGGAATGATCTACCACCGTTGGCAGAAATTCAGCCTCTCGGATTGGTTATTGCTGGTGGGAGGGGTCATTTGTGGGGCTTTTCTGCTATTGGCGATTCTTGCTCCCCTTGGCCAAGCCCTCGGTTGGATTGCCAACCCCCAAGAATTTCTTGACTTTCCGATTCATGCACCCCCCTCGCCGCAGCACTGGTTCGGCACCAATCGCCTTGGGTATGATGTGTTTGCGCGCACAATCTTTGGTGCCCAAGCGGCTTTGCAGGTGGTCTTTGTGGCAACGGTTTTGAGCTTGCTGGTGGGGGTACCCCTCGGACTGCTCAGTGGTTACCAAGGGGGCTGGCTAGATCGCGGGCTACTCTTTTTTATGGATACGCTCTACACGTTACCGGGGCTATTACTGGCGGTGACGGTGGCCTTTGTGGTTGGCAAGGGGGTGCTCAATGCGGCGATCGCCCTCAGTGTTGCCTACATTCCCCAGTACTATCGGGTAGTGCGCAACCACACGGTGAGCCTAAAAAACGAGGTTTTTATCGAAGCTGCCCGCGCCCTTGGTGCCTCTACTCCCCGAATTCTGCACCGGTATCTTTTGGTGAATGTGCTTCCCAGTATTCCGGTGCTCTTTACGCTCAATGCCGCCGATGCCATCCTCACCTTGGCAGGGCTGGGGTTCTTGGGCTTAGGGTTGCCGCCCCAGGTACCAGAATGGGGGCAAGATCTACGACAGGCCTTGGATGGGTTGTCGGTGGGTGTGTGGTGGACAACCCTCTTTCCGGGACTGGCCATGACACTGCTGGTAGTGGGTCTCTCGCTCCTTGGAGAGGGGCTAGGGGAGCGTCTTGATCCGCGAAGTTGAGTTAGCCAGCAGGGCCTAATCATGCCTGATCATGTGTTGGTGACCGGTCCGACTCGCAGCGGCAAGAGTGAATGGGCAGAAGCCTTGGCTGCCCAAAGCAAACAACCTGTGATTTATATTGCGACGGCGATCGCCTCCCCAGGGGATAGGGAATGGTTACAGCGGATTGAACAGCACCGTGCCCGCCGCCCCGCTGCGTGGGAATTGCGAGAATGTCCCCTTGAACTGGCTGCCCTAGTGCGTGACCTGCCGCCTGATCATTGCGCTCTTGTGGACTCCTTGGGAACATGGGTGGCCAATTGCCTAGATCAATCCCAAGATCAATGGCAAGCAACCGTTGCCGAATTGCTGGCGAGTGTGCAAGCCTGTGCCGCTCAACTCATTTTGGTTGCTGAAGAGGTGGGTTGGGGAGTCGTTCCTGCCTCCGCCAGTGGTCGCTGTTTTCGAGATCGCCTCGGTGCCCTGTGTCAGCAACTGAGTCCGCTGATGGCGGAAGTGTATCTTGTAACGGCTGGCTTTGCCCTGCCCCTCCACCAATGGGGTATCTGCCTCAAGGGTCTTAGGGATAAATTGGACACGCAAGGATAAGCCTCATGGGGATTCCCCAGGGGCAAGCGGGGCAAGGGCAGCCACAATAGCATCGCTAACGCGGCGCACCGGATAAATCTCTAGGCCGGCGATGGCACCGGCTTGGCTTTCGGGAATAATGGCACGGCGAAATCCCAACTTCAGCGCCTCCCGCAGGCGTAATTCCAATTGAGAGACAGCTCGCACCTGTCCCCCTAGACCCACTTCGCCAATGATCACCGTTTGGGGTTGCACCCAGCGATCGCGAAAACTGGCCACAACTGCCACTGCTACCCCCAGATCCGCAGCGGGTTCCGCCACATTCAGCCCCCCCGAGGAGGCCACATAGGCGTCTAGCTTTGAGAGGGGCACACCTAGGCGTTTTTCCACCACTGCTAAAATTTGCAGAAAGCGATTGTACTCAATGCCTGTGGCTGTGCGGCGAGGAGACGGATAACTGGTGGGGCTAACTAAACTTTGCAACTCAACCACGAGGGGACGGGTCCCTTCACAGGCAACAATGGTGGCACTGCCGGGGGTTGGCTCGCGATCGCCCAAAAACAGAGCGGAGGGATTTGTGACCTCGGCTAAGCCCTGCGCCCCCATTTCAAAAACGCCGATTTCTTGACTGGCCCCAAAGCGATTTTTTACACTGCGCACAAGGCGGTGACTGGCAAAGCGATCGCCCTCAAAGTAGAGCACTGTATCCACGAGATGTTCTAGTACCTTCGGACCGGCGATCGCCCCCTCCTTGGTTACATGACCAACAATAAATAAACTGATCTGCTCCCGCTTGGCTAAGCGCATCAGGGCGGCGGCTCCCTCCCGTACCTGAGACACCGATCCCGGAGCAGCGGTCAGTTGGGGCAAATACACTGCTTGGATGCTATCAATAATCGCCAGATGGGGTTGCAGATGGATGAGTTCCTGTAGGATGACGTCTAAATCTGTTTCTGCTAAAAGATACAGGGAAGGAGGAGCAGCAATACCCAGTCGTTGCGATCGCAACTTTACCTGTTGCGCTGATTCCTCAGCACAGACATAGAGCACCCGCTGCTGTTGCCCTAAGGTGGCTGCCATCTGTAACAAAAGGGTAGACTTGCCAATTCCCGGTTCTCCCGCCACCAACACCAGAGAGCCAGCAACAATCCCTCCTCCCAAAACCCGATCCAACTCAGTAAATCCAGAGGCAGAACGGCTCTGGGCCTGTTCGCCAACCTCTCCTAAGGCTTTGGCACTGAGGGCCTGCAGCGTTTTCGATTTTCGGGGTGCGGTCCAGCGAGCAGCGGTCTCTACCGGCGTAACCACCTGCTCATCAAGGGTATTCCACTGGCCACAACTGGGACAGCAACCAAAGTACTGGAGGTGCTGAGCACCACACTCGCGGCAAATGTACAGTACTTTAGGCTTGGGCATGCCTTGCCCTATTGCACCCCCAAAAGTTCCACATCAAAAATCAGCGTGGCATTGGGGGGAATGACCCCACCCACACCCCGCGCACCATAGCCTAGATTCGGGGGAATAATCAGCCGCCGCTGACCACCCACGTGCATTGAGCCAACCCCTTCATCCCAGCCTTTAATGACTTGACCGACACCAATTTGAAATTGGAAGGGCTGACCGCGATCGCGGGAGCTATCAAAAATACGGCCATCAGTGAGCATTCCTGTGTAGTGCACCGTGACGCGATCGCCCGCTTGAGGCTGTGCCCCTGAGCCGACAACAATATCTTCGTATTGCAAACCTGAAGGGGTAGTCACCACCTTTGAATTCCCCATAAGTCCTGCAGCCTCCGCTGACGCTTCCAGCGGCACACCGGCGATCGCTATTGGAGCGGCCACCAACCATACCACTACTAGGACAATACCACAGAGGAGCCAGCCGCAGGCTCGATGTACCCGTTGTTTTACCATGAACGATTTTTTAACTCCCTAAGGTCACGTTCTAGGCGATCAATGCGTCCCCGCAGTTCATCAATTTCTGACTGTTGTGGCACCCCCAAGCCCTCTAAAAACTGGCGCGTTTGTCGTTGCACCGCTGCATCGAGGGAGGCGGCATCTTCTTTGAGGTGGGTCAGGACTTCATCCACCATTGCCTTGGCTTGATCGGCATTGAGGCGTCCCTCTTTCACCCATTGGTTGCTCACTTGACGTAACTTTTCGGCCACAAGGGAGGTGGTGCCGACACCAATTAAAAGCAATTGCTGAAGCAGATTTTGCTGGTTCATGGGGCACGTTCAAAACGCCTATCTTGTATTGTGCCACTGGTTCTTGGGGTTGCGGTAAGATGGAAAAGAGGTCAAATTGGATAGATTTTGTATAGATTCGCATCGCCAGCGAGGTGGAGGATGATTGAAAAAATTGCCATGGGTCTGTGGGCATTTTCAGCCGTCGGCCTGATTGTATTGGTCTTGCTCCACAGTCCGAAGGGGGATGGCCTCGGTGCTATTGGCGGTCAAGCTCAGCTGTTTACCAGCACCAAAAGTGCAGAAACCACATTAAACCGTGCCACGTGGACATTGACAGTGTTGTTTATGGCCCTCACGATTGCCCTCAGTGCCGGTTGGCTGCGCTCGATTTAGTTGAGGCGACGTGTCTTTCTCCTTTGCGATTCGTCCAGCGACGCCGGAGGATGTTCCCATCCTCTTCCAACTGATTCAAGCCCTTGCCGCCTATGAAAAACTCAGTCATGCAGTCAGCGGTACAGAGGAGGCGCTGCGGGAGCATTTATTTGGCGATCGCCCCTATGCCGAGGTACTCCTTGCCCATAGCCCTACAGAAATCATTGGCTACGCTCTCTTTTTTACCACCTATTCCACGTTCCTGACCCGCCCCGGCCTTTGGCTAGAGGATTTGTTTGTCCTCTCTGCCTATCGGCGCCAAGGGGTAGGCACTGCTTTACTGAAGGCATTGGTACGCCTGGCCAGGGATCGCGACTATGGCCGTATCGAGTGGACCGTCTTGGACTGGAATACCCCTGCCATTCAATTCTACGAGCGCCTGGGTGCCACTGTTCTACCTGAGTGGCGTATCTGCCGCCTGAGTGATGATGTCCTCAAGCACTTCGGAAGTCCTAACGAGCCTGGGTGAGCGGTCGCCCCAGATAGCGGCCAAGGGTGTAGGCCAACCATTCCAAATCTCTTGAGGTCACGTTAGGGGCCCTTTCACTGAGTTCAATGCTTTGGCTGCCGGCACGAATCACCAGTTTGCTCGACAGCTTTTGGCAATTGCCCTCCAGATCGCGGTACGTACGGCAGGGCTGAAATTCAATCTGTTCAATCAATTCAAGGGGGAGAATTTTGGGGTCACGCCAGCGGTAACCAAGGATATATTCGTAGCAACGCAAATCCCTACGGGTAACGATCAGCACCTGCTATCCCAATAGCATGTAAAGAATACCGCCAATGAGGCCTAAACCAACCACAAGGTGACCCGTGGCAAAAACAGCCATCAGCCACATCAGCCAATTGCCAGAAGCAATTGCTATGCTGTACCAGAACACTAAAAAAACATTCCAAACCACTGCAAAGAAGAATAGATTGCCATCGAATCCAGCAGGGGGAATTTGTACCAGCAGTCCTTGGGGGGTTTCCCTCACCCGTAGGCGGGAACCGCAGGGGGGTGTTTTTGTTATGAGCGAGGCATCGTTGGGTGACCTGTCCAATTGCTTTAGGGCTTGGCGAGCAGCGGTAGCAGAGCCAAATCACTCCTCAAGGGCGGGGGCGACCATTTTTTCAAGCCAGCGGATAAAAGGGGGACTCAAGGACACCAAAGGTTGAAACTGAACCCGCAGTTCTTTTTGGGGCAGCTGATCGGGGGGAGTGCCGGTTGCTAAATAGATGAGTGTCATTCCCAAGGCGTAGAGGTCGCTAGCGGGTAAGGTTTTACCGCCGAATTGTTCCGGGGGCATATAGCCATAGGTGCCAACCACGGTTTGGGCGCGGCTTGCTGTTGCTGTTTGTACTGCGCCAAAATCCACAAGATAGACCTTGCCCAGATCATGACCAGAGCGATCGCCCAAGAGAACATTTGTCGGCTTAATGTCGCGGTGAATGACGGGTGGTTGACGGCTATGGAGATAGATCAAAATATCCAGCAGGCGGTCAGCCAAAAGCCGCAAATCCTCTTCACTAAACACCCGTCCCTCTGCTTGCCATGTGGCGAGGGATTTTGCCTCAATGTAGGTTTGGACGAGGGCAAAGCCCTTGAGATCAGGGGTATTGATTTCAAAATAGTCGAGATAGCGGGGAATAGCCGGGTGATCCAAGGTTTGCAGGACAGCCACCTCCCGTTCAAAGACCTTAAAGTCATCCCATGTCATACCGCCGCCAAAAAGCAGCAGCTGGAGCACCACCTGTTCATAGCGGTACCGATCCAACGCCAGATAAGTCCGCCGCCCCAGATGACACCCCAGTTCGCGTAGGAGTTCATAGCGATCGCCGAGAATTTGACCAATCATCTCCGCCGCATCTTTTTCTTGCTGGTCAACCCTATCCTAGCGAGTGAGTTGCTGAAGGATCTCTGGGGCAATTTCTGCGAGCACTTTGAGGGCCTTGAGGCTGCCTTGAATCAAGTGTGCCGCCCCAAGGGGGTTGCGGAGCATGGCGGTAGCCAGTGCCCCCGGCCGCAAACTCCCCTGCGAATCATAGGCTTGACTCAGGTCGGGTAGGTCGCGATCGCCCCCGTCACTGATCACCCGCACCATCACCACCGGTATCCCCGCTAAAGCCCTCAGCAGCGGTACCCCCTCCATATCCACCACCTCCACCCCCCAGCGAGCCGCAAGGGCTTGTTTTTTCTGAGCCTTAGAAAGGATTTTTGCCGTTGTGATGCCTTTGACCCGTCGCCACGAAGGCTCCAATTTCCCGAATAATCTCTGGTCTAAAGAATACATCTGCCCTGCCTCATCCTGACAAGTGGTGTAGACAACCACTTCACCGACGCGATCATTAGGACGTAAGCCGCCACAGACCCCCAAGATAAGAACCATAGCAGGGGATTCCCTGAGGGCCTCAATCAATCCTGGTGTAGTCACTGCGGCCGCCCCTGCTCGTATGGGAATCATCACCTCCTTGGAGGACTTTAGCCCCCGTTGTACGGCTTGATATTCTGCCCCTTGGGGCACAAGGACAAGGCATGGAGTCATTGTTCTCTGATGGGTTTTCTTATGGGGAGTACTGCTGCTGCCCTGTTAACACCACCCGCCACGCTGGGAGTAGACATTTTCAAGTTCACTAACGGCTTCACTTTTGATAGGCCGATCGCGGGCAATTTAGAAACTGACCAATGGAAAGAGTGTCACACTCAAGCGTCCGCTATGGTAGACAGGAGGCATTTTCCGCCAAATCTGATACCGTTGTTAATTGTTGAAGCTATGTTATTGTTCTGGCAAATTGTGAGCTATCCCCGATTCTCCCTCAGGCAAGCTGGGCAACTGTCACAGGCCACCTAGACAAACAAAAAATGAGTATGATAACTATAGACTTTGCTCAATTGTTATTTGTGGAAGTCGTCCCCTGCTGGGTTGCGATCGCGAGGCCTCTTCGGAGAATCGTGAATTGACTGCCCGAGAGCGTTGGCCCGAGGAACGGTCAAAGATTGACTCAACGATCGATCAATGCGTGTAGGAGTGAACCCCCCTATGATTCAAATGGTGCTGGAGAACCCAGTTTCCGTCAAGGATGCTGAGCGCTTTTGCCAAGAGATACTCCCCCAAGTCTCACGCACATTTGCCCTCAGTATTCGTTTCCTCCCCGGAAACTTGGGTCGGGCGGTTCTTGTGGCCTATCTTATCTGTCGCATTGCCGATACCGTTGAGGATGATCCGGTTGCCAGTATTGCCGCCAAAACAGCCCTATTGGATCACCTACTGGAGTGTTTTGACAGCCCCGCCCTGGCCAATAGCTATGGTGAAACGGCACGGGGGGTTCAAGGGGAGCCAGCCCATGTGCAACTGGTGAAACATACGGGACTCGTCTTTGCCCTCTACCGTTCTTTACCCCGTACGTCCCAACAGCACGTCCAACGCTGGGTCAGCGAAATGGTGCATGGGATGAAAAAGTTTATTAACCTCTATCCCAACGGCATTCGCATTCAGACCCTCGATGAATATAAAGAGTACTGTTACTACGTTGCAGGTACGGTTGGCTATCTCCTGACGGATCTGTGGTACGAACACTCCCCCAGTATTGGAGCCGATGAATACCAAGTGCTGCTCAAGCGCTGCGCTGCTTTTGGCGAAGCTCTCCAAACAGTGAACATTCTCAAGGATATTGCTTGGGATGCAGAGCACGAAAACTCGATCTATATTCCCAATGAATCCCTAATACTTCAAGGCAGCAGTCATCAGTCCATTCTCAGTGCCGAGCATCTTCAGCAAAATCATGCAGCCATTAAAGAATTGATTGCCCTCGCTTGGCACGATCTCGATGAAGCCCAAGCCTACTTGCTATCCGTACCCAAGGCGGCGATTCCGATTCGTCTTTTCTGCGTCTTACCGCTGCTTTTTGCCTATGCCACCCTGCGGGAGCTCACCCACTCAACGGCGATGCTCCAACCGGGGGGTGGGGTTAAAATTAGTCGTGCAGAGGTGAAATCCCTCATGGTTATGGGGCCTTTATCTATTCTCAGTAACCACGGTCTCCGCTGGTTAATTGGCCAAGTGCGGCAGAAGCCTTTTATCCTTGGCGGCCTCTAGGGAAGTGTGTCAAAAAAGCCAATACTTAGGAGAGCCAGAATCCGTTACGATAAGGAGAGAGGGTACAATTGTTGCAAATCTTCATAAATTGACATGGATTGTATTATTCACCGCCGTGCTGAGTTTGCCGCCAGTCATCGCTACTGGCTGCCGGAATGGTCTGACGTAGAAAATCGGGCTCGGTTTGGTGGAAATAGTTACTTTCCCGGTCACGGCCACAACTACGAACTGATTGTTTCGACAAGGGGCACGGTGGATGACTTTGGAATGGTGCTGAATCTGTCTGAGGTCAAGCATGTTATCCGCCGTGAAGTCATTGAACCCCTGAATTTTTCCTATCTCAACGAGGTGTGGCCAGAGTTTCAAGCCACGTTACCCACGACTGAGCATATTGCGCGGGTGATTTGGGATCGACTCTTTCCCCATTTACCCCTTGTGCGCATTCGCCTGTTTGAACATCCCCGCCTTTGGGCGGACTATACGGGAGACCCTATGGAAGCCTATCTTTCTGTTGGTACTCACTTTAGTGCGGCCCATCGCCTAGCCCTTCAGGACCTCAGCTACGAAGAGAACTGCCGCATCTATGGCAAGTGTGCCCGCCCCCACGGCCATGGCCACAACTACCACGTGGAGATTACGGTTAAGGGCTCTATTCATCCGCGTACCGGCATGGTTGTGGATTTGGTCAAGCTCGAGGAAGTCCTCAGGGAACAGGTGATTGAACCTTTGGATCACACGTTTTTGAATGAGGATATTCCCTACTTCGCGACGGTGGTGCCAACGGCAGAAAATATCGCCATTTACATTGCCCAGTTGTTGCAGGAGCCGATTCGCCAATTGGGTGCGACGCTTCATAGGGTAAAGTTGATTGAGAGTCCCAATAACGCTTGCGAAATCCTCTGCGAAGAATTGCCCCCTCGAAATGAGGGGATCAGTGCTGCTCTACCGGTGTTGGAGCGAGCCTAGATGATGTTGAGCAATATCCCTTGGCTACTGGCTGCCAGTTTACTGATGGCAACACTGCTTATCTATTTCCCCTACATTTTTGTGGTGGTAGGACGCCTGCAGGCAGGCTTTGATATGGCGGCTCCCCGTGCCCTTTTTGAGAAGCTCCCTCCCTTTGCGCAGCGGGCGGTATGGGCCCATGAAAATAGCTTTGAAACCTTTATGCCTTTTGCTGCGGCGGTGCTGCTAACCCTCTTTGCGGGTGTGAATGATGCAACGGTGGCGATCGCCAGCCTTAGTTTTGTCGTAGCTCGCTTTTTATACAGTATTTGCTACATTGCCAATTTTCCCTTAGGGCGCTCCCTGATGTTTGGTGTCGGGACGGCAGCCACCCTGACGCTTTTTTGGCAAAGTCTTACCACCCTCGCCACTTAAGATAGTTTAGTTTATTGGGGTAGATGCACCAAGCATAGAGTACTCTCAATGTCTATTGATAATCTTCGCACCCTCTACCAGCAGGTTATTCTGGACCACTATAAGAAACCCCGCCATCGGGGTCGCACCCAGCCTGTGGATCGCCAGCAACGGGGACATAATCCCTCCTGTGGAGACACGATTGATTTAACCGTTGCCCTACAGACAAATGAGCAGGGCGAAACAATCATTAAGGATATTCAGTTTGAGGGGGAAGGCTGCGCGATCGCGATGGCCTCAGCAGACTTGATGGCCGATGCCCTGCGGGGTCAGCCCGTCAGTCGCGCCCTTCAAATGGTGGAGCAGTTCCAAGCCATGATGAAGGGGCAATTTGAGTTTCCCCCAGAATTCCGGAAGCTGAATGTGATGCGGGGGGTGGCTCAGTTTCCCGTACGGATTAAGTGTGCCACCTTGACCTGGCATACCCTCCGCGCAGCCTTGCAACAAGATCAAGCCCCTGTGAATGGCTTTGTCAGTAATGAGGAGGAACAGTAGTGCTGACCCCCACTGATTTTGCCACCTATAGCCGCTGGGCAGGCATTGCCACCCTTGCCATGACCGGCTTGACTGCACTCGCTTTTGTTTTTCGCTGGGGTGTGCGCTTTCGCTTTGTCGGTATTAGTGGGTTTCTTGGTGTTGTGACGGTCGGACTCTTTGCCCTGAGTATTGTGCCGATTGTTCACTCCCCAGTGCCTGGTGCCGGCAAATACACCCTCGTCTATGACAATGGTGCCACTCAAGCCGTGATCACTGTTCCTGCCGACATTGACTTCAGTACCCTTGAAGCAACGCTAGTACAAGCAGCCAATGATTTATTTTCCTTGGGACGGCTAGGCCGAGGGGGCGATCGCCTGACCGTGATTGCCCGTACTATCCAACATCCTGAACCGGGGGTAAGTGAGCCGGTCATTTTAGGGGTGGCTACGCGGTCGTTGAGCGATCGCGCCGATACAAATGTAACGGTTAAACTGCTGCAAGATTAGCCTTGTGTATGCTAAACTAGTAAAGCCAAGGACGCATAGCTCAGTTGGTTAGAGCACCACGTTGACATCGTGGGGGTCACTGGTTCGAGTCCAGTTGTGTCCATAACCAACCAACTGTTTTAAATAAATCTAGAAAGAAGGATTTTTAAGCAACCTATTTACTAGGCCTCAATTCATTGGTTCTGGTATAGGCAAATCCAAAGCTACTGCATAGTTTGGCGCTGCCCTTGACAAATAGCTGGCTGAAACTCTTGCCAATTTCTACGCACCTGTTCATAACATTGAGGCGGGGCGATCGGTAAGTTCTTCAGATAGAAAAACGTTACTCGATTAAAGGATTCCAAGAGGAATATTAATTCGGTAGCTGGATGGTAAGAATCCACTGCTTCCAAAATGTGGGCAGTCATAAAGTGATGGCGCAAAATCACAGTATCAGGAGCGGCTAACCAAGCATTTAAGAAGGGAGCAAGGCGGGAACGGGGAACAAAGTGGGTTCGGAAAGATTCCCCTGCAATGCCAAACTCAGGAGAATTGGTACTGCAAATAACCACTCCTCGCTCACCCCATAGGTAACCTGCCCAAGCGTTATATCCAAGTACTAACAAATTCGTGGCAATAAAGGCTTGCTGCCAATGTGGCATTTCCGATAGTTCATCCATTAGTTTCTCCTTAAGAGAGCCATTCAGGCCAGAACTGGACTCAACAGGATTAGGATTGCCCCTGGACATAACAGTCCTTCGCTGAGATATCGCGGTTGCTTAGGAAGTTGATATTGCTAATTCCTACCGATGACCAAAAGTCCAACTGTGTAGGGTAGGCCACCGATAGGAATTGAGCCCAGCCTCTCAATCACTGTGGGAAGGAATGCCATTGTCAACCCTAAACACCATCTCTTCCTCACCGACATCCGGAATATACTGCTAAGGGACCTGGGTTTTGCCAGGAGCTACAACAGAGTGTCTAGGCGTTATTTTGAGATTGCATCGCCTCTTGCCGGATAGTTCTGGTGGCTTCTACCATATTTTTCAGGGATGGAATCACTTCCTCCCAGCGGCGCGTCTTTAATCCACAATCAGGGTTGACCCAAATCTGTTCAGGGGGTAAATTTTCAACTGAAGTTCGGAGCTGTTGCACTAGCTGCTCAACACTGGGCACCGCTGGGCTGTGGACATCATAAACACCGACGCCGACTTGATGTCTGTAGCCGGCATCCGTAATTTGAAATAGGGTCTCATTGTTGCTGCGGCTATTTTCAATTGACAACACATCCGCATCGAGCCGCTCGATGTGCTCAATGATGTCACCAAACTCGGAGTAGCACATGTGGGTGTGAATTTGGGTCTCAGGCTTAGCAACGCCAGCAGCTAACCGAAACGCATCCACAGCCCAAGACAAATACTCATTCCAGCGTTCTGCTTTCAGGGGTAGCCCCTCCCGCAGGGCAGGTTCATCAATCTGTATTATCTTCGCACCGGCTGCTTCCAAATCCGCAACTTCATCTCGCAAAGCAAGGGCAATCTGCATTGCCTGTTCACTGCGAGGAATGTCAGTGCGGGTAAATGACCAGTTAATCATAGTGACAGGCCCAGTCAGCATCGCCTTAACAATTTTGTCGGTGAGGGATTGTGCCACCTTAAACTCGCGAACGGTCATTGGCTGAGTGCGGGCAACGTCACCATAAATAATTGGTGGACGTACACAGCGGCTGCCATAGCTTTGCACCCAACCGTGTTCTGTAAAGGCAAATCCAGAGAGCTGCTGGCCAAAGAACTCGACCATATCGGAGCGCTCAAACTCACCGTGCACCAACACATCTAGACCCACTTCCTCTTGTAACCGGATGCACTTGGCAATTTCCTCATCGATTGCTGCTTCATACTCGGCTTGGGTAATTTCATGCCGTTTTAACTTCACCCGCAGTTGCCTAACCTCGGCGGTTTGGGGAAATGATCCAATCGTTGTCGTTGGAAAGGGCGGCAGGGTTGGCTGGAGTGTTCGACGTTGCTCGTAAGGCAGCGGGCGCTCTAAATCACGCACACTCAGATTGCGAAGCCGCGCCTGTACCGTTGGATTGACAGGGCTAAATTGCTCAAAAGCTTGCCATTGAGCTTGTATGGCTATGAATTCGGGGTTTTTCGTTAAGATTTCGCGATGGGTTCCATCATTGCTATTGAGCACCTGAGCCAAGAGGACTACCTCATCCAGCTTTTGCTCAGCAAAACTCAAGACCTCTCGCAGAGGCTCTGGTAGCTTGACCTCTCGCTTTGCATCATAGGGGACAAATTGCAGGGAAGATGAAGGATGTAGCCGAATATTGGCGGTGATGCTTTGAATCGTTTTCAAGGTTGACAACACCGATTCAGGCCGAATTTTCCAAATATTGCGGCCATCAATAATTCCTACCCCCAACTGCTTATCTGCTGGGAAGCCATGCTGTTGCAGCAGGGCTAGGTTGTGCCCACGGGTAAAGTCTAAACTGATGCATGTCACAGGTAACTCCATCACCCACGGCCAGGCTGCCCCTAGGTCATCAAAGTAGGTCACAAGATGGATCGGTAGGTTGGCTTGACGCAGTGTATCAAATGTGGATTGATAGAAGCTCTTAAGGCTATCAGCGTCTTCTAAGACCAAGGCGGGTTCGTGTATTTGCACTTCAACGACACCTAGATTTTTGAGTTCCCTCAACAGGATGAGATAGCGATCGCCCAAGTAGGAAACAGCTTGCTCTAGGTTCGTCTCTAGCCGACTGAGCCGTAGGAGGGTGAGAGGCCCCAGCACGATTGGAACGGCGCGATCGCCCAAGAGGGTTTGAGCACGACGAACAGTTTCTAGGAAATCACTGAAGTCAGTTGGTTGAAAAGACTCACTAATTTCAGGTACTAAATAGTGATAGTTGGTATCAAACCACTTAGTCATCTCAAGGGCTGGAATACCATCCTTGCCCCTTGCCATTGCAAAGTATTGATCCAGACCTGTAAAAGAGCGGTACCGCTCTGGAATGATGCCAAGCCGGATGCTCCAATCTAAAACAGAATCGTAAAGACTCAAATCACCAATACCAATGCGATCAATGCCCGCCTCAAGCTGCTTTTGCCAATTCTGCAATTCAATGTCTTGCGCTTTTTTGAGCAAAGCTTCTGCATCCAGTTGATTGCTCCAAAAGGCTTCTAGGGCCTTTTTTAACTCACGGTTTTTGCCAATACGGGGATAGCCTAGGGTTGCGGTTTGAATGTTCATCGTTTGCCTAACCTAAATTGTGTAGAATTGTGTAAGTCCAATGGAGAAGCTAGCTGCTTCCGGATTCAGAAACAGCGCCATTCAGGAACTCGCGGAGATGGCTAACTAAAATCCGCGAAAAGTCGGCAAAAAGCTAGTTGCCACCTTTACACCAGCAGCACTACTCCCTAGCAGCAGTTGGTTAAACTCAGATAGTTTGGCCTCGGGGGGTCAAAGCTTGAAGTTCGACAGTAATAGAAATCAAAAAAACTTGCTTTTATCATCTGTACCTCGCAGATGTTGACGTATCGGGTTGACCACTCGGCGGGCATTCTGACTTAGAGAGGGATATCTCTCCTCACAGCTGCGGGACAGCGGCAGATTCACACTGCACTTTCCCCCTTACGTCTGATGGCTGATCCCCACCAGAACCGAGCAACTAAGTGAACCATAGCATAACCCAGCGGGGATATCAAAGCAAATCCCAAGGAAGCCAGCTCTTGCTCAACAGAAGTAACAACTTTGGGTGATGAATCCGGATCTGGGAATGTCATTGTAGGTTTTAAGTTTAGCCCAGGCAGCCGATGGGGGGTCACAGGGGGTCTCCCTAGGCAAGTGAAGGTATAATCGAAGTGAAAATGATTTTCACTTTCTGTCGCCAGCTCGTTGCTAGAATCGCCATGTCACCTTTTTTCCAGCCCTTGCCTCCCCGTCTTGAGCAGATTGTCCAACGTTTTCAACAGATCCCAGAGCAGCGACGGCGCTATGAGTATCTACTTTCATTTGCGAGGTGCCTACCCCCTTTCCCTGAGGAGCAAAAGGTACCGGAAAATAAAGTTCCCGGCTGCGTCTCTCAGGTATATGTGACTGCTAGTTTGCAGGAGGGGAAAGTGATCTTTCAGGGAGATTCTGACTCCCAGCTCACTAAGGGATTAGTGGGGCTGTTAATCGAGGGGGTAAATGGCTTGACTCCGGCAGAAATCCTCCAGTTAAAGCCTGATTTTATTCAGCGAACGGGCCTCGAAATTAGCCTAACCCCCTCGCGGGTGAATGGTTTTTACAACATTTTTCGATTTATACAAAAGAAAGCAATTGCCTATTATTTGCAGGAGTCTGGATCAGATTCTAGAGTGCGGACGGAGGGACTTGAACCCACACACCTTGCGGTACTAGAACCTAAATCTAGCGCGTCTGCCAATTCCGCCACGTCCGCAGCAAACCTAGTTTAGCGCAATTTTAGCCGGGGGCGATCGCCCCCCTCGTCGAGTTTAGTAATGGTTCCCTACTTTGCGATGGTGAACAGCGGTCATGCCATCGGGCTTGGAAACGCGGCCACTGTCAACGGTGCTATAGACAATCCAGTGATCGTGGGCATCCAGACGACTGACAACAGTGCATTCCAGATAGGCAAGGGCGTCGGCCAAAATCGGACTGCCATTACTGGCGGGATAGGTTTTCACATGGGCAAAGCGATCGGCCCCTGGGGGGAATCGTTTCAGGAAATGGCGCATCAGGGGTTGGTAGTTCCCCTCTTCGAGAACGTTGAGGACAAAGGTATCCCCCACATGCAGAAATGACTCAATTGCCCGATCCTTGGCCACGGCAATGGAAACCCCCAAGGGTTCGGTACTGGCCTGCGCTACCCAAGAGGCCAACATGGCACTGTTAATGGCGCCTTTTTGGGCTGTGATAATGTACAGGCCGCCACTGAGGCGACCAAGGGCCTTATCGAGATCAGTGTTTAGGGCCTTCATTTGCTTGACTGTGCGATCGCGCAACAGCCATTGACCCATGTCAGTGCCTGCTTCTTCCGCCTGTTGAAAGAGGGCATCGGTGGGGGTGGCGGTTACCTGAATCACTGGAAATGAGGGCACTAGACCGGCATCCCGAAATTGGTTGAGCAGCGGATAGGCGGGTTCAGCATCGGCCACGCCACTTTCAAAGACACCAATGGCCTGTTTGGCGTGGGCGGCAGCGCGAATTGTACTGAGGGCCGTTTGAGCCACAGCGGTCGCCGGTGGTGTGCCGATAATAATTCCAGCGGCAATCTCCGTCAGTTCACGAATATCTTGAGGTTCAGCCGTGAGCAGATCCATTTTTTCAACCACCACCCCTGTTTTGGCGGCACCCCGTTCAATGGCCTCTGCCAAGGCATTGCTATAGCCATAGTTGGCAGCATAGAAAATGGCTACGGTTGTAGCGGCCTTAGCCTGCTCTTGGCTCCAATTGCGGTAGGACTCCAGCCATTGATCCAAATGATGGCGCAATAGCGGACCGTGACCAGTGGCAACGAGCTGCACCGGTGGCAGGGGTTCTAGGCGCTTGAAGGCGGAGAGAACAGAGCGGGCATTGGGCCCCATGAGACAGTCGTAGTAGAACTTGAAATCTGGCGCCAGCAGTTCTGGCTCGCTGTCAAAGGGATCATCGTTGCAGAAGTGAGCGCCAAAGACATCGCAGGTAAAGAGCGTCTGGGTGCCGTGGTCGTAGGTGAGGATGGTGTCTGGCCAGTGGAGATTCGGTGCCATGACAAACTCAAGAACATGCCCTTTCCCTAAATCAAGGCGATCGCCATTTTTCACCTGCTGCTGACTAAAGGGCTGATGGATCAAATCCCCAAGAAACTGCAATGCCACCTTTGAGGCCACCACGGTTACATGGGGGGCTTTGGTCAATACGTCCTTGACGAGGCCACTGTGATCGGGTTCGGTGTGGCTGACGATGAGATAGTTCAAGTCACTGGGGTTCACTAGTTGCCAGAGTTGATCGAGGTAGCGATCGCCAAATTTGGCATGGGAAGTATCCACAAGGGCAATGCGTTCACCCTTGATTAGAAACGAGTTATAGGTGGTGCCGTTTTCAAGGGCAAACTCAATATCAAAGCGATCGCGATCCCAATCTAGGCAACGAATTGCCGTCGTCTCAGGGGCAATGTCCAACACCTGCAGGGTTAAGCGGGGTGGGCGTTTGGTCGTAGTGACGGGCATAGGCAGTTCCTCAATCTCTGGGACTACCTTTTATCCTGACATATGAAGAAAGGTAACAGGATTCAAAGTTTTTAATAGCCGTGATAACACCCTAACACCCTTTATAAAGGACTGATAAATAACAATCCTTATTCGGGTTCGAGGGGCGCCATTGTCAGGCCCGCCCGCAAAAGTTGCTCATGGTACAGTTCTGCCTGTTCTTGGGGACCCACCCAAACAATGGCTTGGCCTTCGTAATGGACTTGGTTCGTTAATTCCCAAGCGCGATCGCTGGTCATGTTGGGAATGTACTTCATCAAACAGGCAGCCACGTGCTGAAAGGTATTGAAGTCATCGTTAAGGACAATGACTTTGTAGTTGGGGTAGTGTTTGCGGGTAACCTGTTGCCGTTCTTGAGGAACAACACTCGGCATAGACCAAGTTAGGATGGTAAGGGTACCGTCTCCTAGTTTAGCTGATGGCAAAGCAATTGGGTGCAATCAGGACATTCAAGAAATTTCTATGCTATGGCTAAACTGAGAGTTAAGGACTTGGGGACATTTGTGATGACGGCAATGAATGTGTTGGGAACCCCCTTAGAGTGCTGCTGTCAAAATCCACTCACAGGATTCTATCGGGATGGTTTTTGTCGGACGGGGGCGGGGGATGTCGGTGCCCATGTGGTCTGTGCAGAAATGACGACAGCATTTCTCACGTTTACCCGTTCGCGGGGCAATGATCTTTCGACCCCTGTGCCTGCCTATCAATTTCCGGGGTTGAAACCGGGCGATCGCTGGTGTCTGTGTGCCTCCCGTTGGCGTGAAGCCCTTGAAGCAGGTGTTGCTCCCCCTGTGATTCTAGAGGCCACCCATGTCAGTGCCCTTGAGTATGTCTCCCTAGAGGATTTGAAAGCCCATGCCCTCGGTGGTAACCAGCAACCGTGAGCTAGGGAATACTTGGATATGCCTGATCCAGAATCTGATTTTCGCCTAGATCCTCGCTATGTTGCGGGTTTGGCTGCCTTTAATCGCGGCGATTATCAACTGGCGATCGCTGCCTTCAAAGCAGTCATTGCCAGCTACGGTCAACGCCGCGAAGGTCTGAAGGCTCACCTGCACCTGATTAAAGCCTATGCCCACACTCACCAATGGCAGGAGGCCATTGATCTGTGCCAACTCTTGGCGCGATCGCCCCTGCCACCAATTCGGGCTTGGGCACAAAAACATCTACCAGCACTAGAACGCTATATGGATGAGGAACCGACCTCCCCCCATCTTGTATTTGTTGCGGCAAAGGCTTCCAATCCACCCATGGAACTGCGGCAGGTGCCTCGCATCTATCTGTGGCTAAGCCAGGGGGCAACACTGCTGCTAATTGCTTGGCTGCTGCAAGGGGTGATTGCTGTCATTCTCAGTGAGGTCAATGAGCAACTGGGAGTCCTGCAGGGCTGGGAAGGGCTGATGGCGTGGTTTTTGGTGGGTTGCTTGGGGCTGGGGCTGCTCAGTGGCGGCAGTTGGCTGTGGTCGTGGCGATTGAGCGCCTGTTATGGTCTGCGTCCTGTTAGTCCTGGCGAACTTGAGGAGTATAGTCCCGAAACGGTGATGCTCTTGGGGCGTTTGCCGTGGTCATGGTGGCAACCCCGTCCCCAAGTGGCCTGTCTGATGACGGCAGCACCGGTGATTTTTAGCTATGGACGGTGGCAGCGGCGAATTATTGTCAGCGAAGGTTTGTTGCGATCGCTCTCTAGGGAGGAACTGCTGGCTCTAATGGCCACTGAAATTGCCCAACTGCGGCTGGGGCTCAATACGCTAGTAACGCCCCTTGTACTGCTGTTGCAACTGCCCTATGACGTTTACTATTGGTGTAGCCGTTGGGGGGATCGCCATGCACCTCCCTACAGCCGCCAGTGGCAACAAAGACTCCTTAGGGGAACGGTTTATGGTTTGTGTGCCCTCCTGAGTCAGGGGAGTTATCTCCTATTTCGGGGGCTAGAATTGCTCTGCTTTTGGAGCAATCAACTGCGGCAGTACTATAGCGATCGCCAAGCCGCCGCCCTGGTGGGGAATCCCAATACCCTTGTGATGGCTTGGTTGCGCCTCATGGAAGTCACAGCAACGGCCGTGCGTGCCCAAGGCGAAATCGGTGCTTCCCTAGAATCCCTGCGCCTGCTTCTGCCTCTAAACCCCACCCAAGCCGCCCTGTGGGGCGATCAACCCCTCGATTGGCCAGTGCTGCTCCAGTGGGATACCGCCCACCCTCTGCGGTATTGGTTTCGCTTGACCTCTTCCCATCGTCCCCTTGGACTGCGCCTGCAAGCCCTGATGACCTATGCGCGGCAATGGCAACTGGATCCCCTGCTTTCCCTACCCTCTGCCTCCTCCCCTCGCTGTCAACGGGCTTGGCAACAACTTGCTCCCTTCTGGGGGGCGATCGCCGGCCTTGTTGTCGCCCTCATACTCACAGGTATTGGCCAACTTGCCCTGTGGCTGGGTCCGGTCGCATTTCCCCTTTGGTGGTTAGCCGATGGGTTGACGCTGGCGCGGGGCTTCATTGCCATTGGTATTGGTTTAGGTCTGCTTCTGCGGTTCAATGCCTACTATCCCCTGCGACAACCGCAAACCTACACCCTGAGTCAACTCCTCCATTATCCCTCGGCCCTGCCCCTCGACAGTATCACCGTGGAGCTGAAGGGAAGGTTGTGTGCAGCTAAGGGCTTGCGCAATGGCCTCGGACAGCACCTGTGGCTGGAGACGGATCATGGCTTGTTTCTGCTGCGCTGCTGGCATAGAGCTTGGGGGCCGATTTGGCCAATCCTTGAGCCAGCCTATCTCAAAACCTTGTCGGGGCGATCGCTAGTGATTCGCGGTTGGTTTCGACGGGGTACCCTGCCCTTTGTGGAAGTCCAAGAGTGGCACTCCCCAGACCACCAACGAAAACGATTGTGGGCAGCTCCCTATTGGGCGATCGCCACTGCCACGCTGTGGATTCTCTACGGCATCATGACACTATTGGGTTGGATCTAGGCCATGGAACTTTCCCAAGCCCATCTGCGCACTCTGCAAACCTGTCCACGGCGATATCAGTACCGCTATCTTGAGAGCTTGATGCTGCCAGAGGCCACACACTTGATCCAAACGGCAGCCCAAAAGCGCGGTCGCGACTTCCACCGCTTGCTCCAACAACATTTTCAAGGACTCGATGTCAGCCCTATTCTTGAGGTTCAGCCCGAATTAAAATCCTGGTTTGCGGCCTTTCAAGCAACCCCACCGCCGATGATTGCAGGTCAAGGGGAAGCAGAACATCTGCGCAGTCTGGGCTGGCAGGAGTTTACCCTTGTGGGCATTTATGACTACGTGATTTTTGGCCAAGGGCAAGCACAAATCCTCGACTGGAAAAGCCATGCCCACCCACCCGCCCCAGAAATCCTCATCCACCATTGGCAGACTCGCCTCTACTGTTATCTTTTAGCTGCCACCAGTCCCTACTCCCCCAGCCAGATTTCCATGACCTACTGGTTTCCTCGAGGAGAGAAGGGGGCGAATTTCTATACCTTTCCCTACGGAGAGGCAATGCATGAGGAAACCCGCCAGATGCTACAGCAGTGTTTTAGTCAATTGCGCCAATGGCTGCGAGCCTATGAACAGGGGCAAAACTTACCCCAAGTTCCCGAAGCGAAGAGGCAGCAATACTGCGATGGGTGCCCCTTTTGTGAGCGTTGCCAGCCCAGCTCTGTTTCAAGTCTTGATCCGTTTCTAGCCGTGTTCAAAGACTTGGGTGTAACCTGCCAAGTCCAGATCAACGATCGCAGGCAGGCAACTTAGGGCCGTCTGGAATAACTCAAAGCGTTCTTCCCGTTTTAACATCGCGGTTAGTTGCTGCCGCAGAGGAATGAGATAGCGCACATCATTGGCGGCATAACGCAGTTGATCTTCCCGCAGTGCCATGGCATTGCCCCAGTCAGAGCTTTGGGCCGATTTATCAATTTCCACCCCCAGCAAATCCAAAACCAAATCCTTAAGGCCGTGGCGGGGTGAATAGGTACGGGCAATCTTGCTGGCAATTTTGGTGCAGAAGATAGGATGAACACGGATACCCAAGTGGTAGCGCAATGTGGCCAGATCAAAGCGAGCATAGTGGAAGATTTTGGTAATGCGGGGGTGCTCTAGGAGTTGCTGAAGGTGGGGTGCTTCTTTTTGTCCGCGGCCAATCTTGACCACTGCCACTTGCCCTTCGGGGTCACACACCTGCACTAAACACAGGCGATCGCGGGGGATATTCAAGCCCATTGTTTCCGTATCCACAGCCAACTGATCGGCATTCAGAAAGTGCGCCAAGGCAGTGGTACTCAAGTCGTAGTCAAAGCACTCCAGGGGAAATTCCAGATCCATGATTCACTCGCAAACTAGGTCGGGGGCAATTCTGAGGACTGCTCTTTGGCAACATCAATGCGTTCCAATTGCCAGAGAATTTGGTTGCTTTCACGGCGTACCCGCGAGATCTGCCAGTTGCGCCATACCCATTCTTCACCGCGACTGGTGACGGCACTGGCGTGCACATCCATCAATTCTGCCAATTCGCCACTAGTAATCAAGTATTTACCAGCCGCCAATTCATCGGCAATTCGCAGTGTCACAATTAGTTCTTCAAGGCGGGCACGGCGCTCAGACCACTGGGGTGATTTTCCCCCCAACCATTCACCGTCACCATCAAGCCCCAAGGATGGTTGCACCATGGTTTTTTCTCGCGATTGACCTTGCTCCAAAAATCTTAGCGAGAAATGGTGATTTTTTGCCCATTGGGGCGATCGCCCGCAGTGGCGAGGATAGGGTTAGAATAGTTTTAAGATTTATTAATTAAACCGAGCGTCATGACGGCAACCTTGACCTGTGCATCCACCCTTCACGAGCGAGTTGCAACGATTGCCCGCCGCCTTGGTATTGAGAAGTTTGACCTGGGTGGCTCCCATGTGGATGAGGTGAGTGTCCAAGTGCAGCAGGGAGAACCCAAACAGGTGAAGGCCTCCCAGCGATCGGGTATTACCGTGCGCGTGTGGAACTCAGCAGGTCGCCTAGGGGTGGCCAGTACCACCCAATTGGACGATCGCGGTCTGGAAACCGCCCTAGAAATGGCAAAAGAGGCCAGTGCCTTTGGGGTGACAGAGGACATCCCCGACTTTAGCCCCCTGGCCACTGCACCCCTTGGCGAGACAACGGTAACGACACCTGATGTGCCCCTTGCTTCGGCAAAAACCCTCTTGGATCAATTGATTGCTGCGGAGCGAGAACTGCTGAGCCGACATCCGGCGATCGCCAGTGTCCCCTACAATGGCCTCAGTCAGCGGCGCCTCGAACGCTTTTATCTCAACAGTGAGGGCGCCAATCGCCAACAAACCACCACCACCACCACCCTCTACCTCTACAGCAAAACCGATGAGGCGGGTCGCAAACCCCGCAGTGCGGGTGCCATTCGCCTGAGTCCCGACCTTGAACATTTAGATATTGCCGGCTGCATTGATGAGGTGGCCGACAAAACCCTTCGCCATCTGGCCTATGAACCCATTGCTTCGGGTCAATACCCGGTACTGTTTTCGGCCGCCGCCTTCCTCAGCTTGCTCAACGCCTTTAGCAATCTCTTTAATGCCCAAAGCATTTTGGATCGCCAGAGCCTCTCCACACCGGAGTCTCTGCATCAGGCGATCGCTAGCCCCCTTCTGAGCATCTATGATGACGCTCGCCACCCTGAAAATGTCGGTCAACCCCTGTTTGATGGCGAAGGCACACCCACCCGCCGCATCCCTTTGATTGAGCAGGGGGTTCTCACAGGTCTCTACCACAGTGCCGGTACTGCCCGCCGTTTTCAAACCCAACCCACGGGGCATGCCAACCTGGGAGCAAAGGTGACGGTGAGTGGTCACTTCTACGATGTTGCCGCGGGCGCAGGGGGCGATCGCGCCGATGGCCTTGTCTGGATTGATGAACTTCATGCCCTGCACGCCGGTGTTAAAGCGCTCCAAGGCTCATTTTCCTTGCCCTTTGACGGTTGGCTCTTGCGCAACGGCGAAGCCATTAGTATTGAAGCAGCCACTGTAGCTGGAGACATTCGCAGCCTGCTGAAAAATATCTGCCATCTGGGCACTGAGGTGGAAATCACCCCCTACGGCTGTTGTCCGCCCGTGTGGGTGAGTCCCCTTGCCATCACCGGTGAATAGCTAGACTTGCATCAAGTCGAGACTGCGGGAGGTGCCCAAGCGCGTGGCACCCGCATTGATGAGTTCAAGGGCTTGCTCACGGGTACGAATGCCGCCAGAGGCCTTGATGCCCACGCGATCGCGACTCAGGCGCTTAAGAAGACGCACATCGGCAACCGTTGCCCCACCGCGCCAGCCAGTACTGGTTTTCAGGAAGGCCACCCCAGCATCCAAGCAAATATCCACCGCCAGTTGCTTTTCTGCCTCCGTGAGCACTGTGGTTTCCAAAATTGCCTTGACCGTCACCCCCGTTTCAGCACAGATTTGGGCAATATCGCGATAGACAGCCTCTGTGTTTCCCTCCTTCAGCCAACCCCAGTTAATGGCCACATCCAATTCCGTTGCGCCACTGTCAACCGCCTCTTGCGCCTCATAGAGTTTGGTCGGACTGGTGTGGGCACCACTGGGAAAGCCAATGACAGTACAGACTTTCACAGGTGTACGATGGAGTAATTGGGCTGCAGTCTTGACCCATACGGGCATCACACAGACAGCAGCAAACTTCCATTGCTCGGCCTCCCCACAGCAACGTTCAATATCCGCTCTGGTTGCCAAGGGGTCCAGCTGGGTATGATCAATGTAGGGCGCAAGGTCAAACAAATCATGCTCCGTCATAGAGACTTTCCAAGTACAACCCTATTTTCAGTACTTGAATAATAATAAAAACAGGGCGGAAAATGAGACCTGCGGAGATCGGTTCTCCCACCCCCTACTTAAAATTCACCGCTGCTAGATTAAATCTAGGTTATCGCAGGCAACAACACCTGTGGACCACACTATCTCTTTGGGAGGACACTTTATGGAGCCAACCATGAACCCTCGCAACCTTCAGGAAAGTGCCGATTCCCTCTGGAACTATCTGCAAAGTTTGGATGCAGAAGTGGTGGCTCGCCTGTCCCGTCCCGCGTCGCCAGAAATGGCTATTGTGATGGAACGCCACATTGGTAACCTGCTGGGCTACTTGCCACCGGAGGGGTTTGAGGTTTCCATTACAACCAATCGGGAGCACCTTGGGCGTCTCTTGGCTTCGGCAATGATGAGTGGTTACTTCCTGCGAGGTGCCGAACAACGCCTTGAGTTCGAGCGATCGCTCCAAGCAGCGGCTCAAGCGGAAGACAGCAAATAATCCATGCCAACGGTACAGGACAGGGGGGGCGGGTACGCATTACCTGCCCTTCGTTTTGCCCTCTTAAATTGGTATCAGCAGCAGGGGCGGGACTTACCTTGGCGGCACACGCGCGATCCCTACGCCATCTGGGTCTCAGAAATCATGCTCCAGCAAACCCAAGTGGCCACGGTGATTCCCTACTACCAGCGTTGGCTGGCCATCTTTCCCACCCTTCCCGATTTGGCCGCCGCGGAGCTAGAAACGGTTCTGAAACTGTGGCAGGGACTCGGTTACTATGCACGGGCACGGCACTTACATCGCGCTGCCCAACAGATCATGACCCATCACGCCGGCAAGTTTCCCCGCACCTACGAAGCTGTGGTGGCATTACCGGGAATTGGCCGCAGTACTGCAGGTGCGATCCTGAGTGCCGCCTTCAACCAACCCCAGCCTATCCTCGATGGCAATGTCAAACGGGTTCTTGCCCGTCTTTACGGACTCACGGTTCCCCCAAAGCAAGCGGAAGCCCAACTGTGGCAGTGGTCAGCACAACTGCTGTGTCCCCAGTCTCCCCGCGATTTTAATCAAGCCCTCATGGATCTGGGGGCAACGATCTGTACACCCCGCCAACCCCTGTGTCATGCTTGTCCTTGGCAGCGCCATTGCTTGGCCCATCGCCACCAGTTAACCCATGAGATTCCTCGCAAAATGAGCCGTTCCCCCTTACCCCACAAAAAGATTGGCGTCGCGGTGATTTGGAATGAGACAGGTCAGATTCTCATTGATCGCCGGCCACCGACGGGTCTATTGGGAGGACTATGGGAATTTCCGGGGGGCAAAATTGAACCCAACGAGACGGTTCAGGAATGTATTCAGCGGGAAATTCGTGAGGAATTGGGGATTGAGATTCGTGTTGGCGAGCACCTAATTGACATTGATCATGCCTATACCCATTTCCGGGTAACGCTCTATGTTTACTACTGTCAGCATCTTTCAGGAACTCCTCAGCCTCTGGGATGCGATGCCATCCGTTGGGTGACCCCTGAGGAATTGCAGCAGTTTCCCTTCCCCAAAGCCAATACCGCTATTATTCAGGCCATTCACGAACGGGGCAGGCCCACAGCCTAGGCATTTTCAAGGACACCCTCAGCGGCCGCCTCATCCAAAAACCAAAGGGCATTGCCAGTAATCAGCCGCGCCGGATAGAGATGGGGATCACCGGTATCGGCAAAAATATGGCGCAGGGCAGTTTGTTTATTAGCGCCGCTCACAAGAAAAAGAATTTGGCGGGCATGGTTAATCAGGGGAACGGTAAACGTCAGGCGAGACTGACCATCCTTGTTGCCCACGGTCATCAGGCGATCGCTCACCGTCAGGGCTGTTGTGTGGGGAAAAAGGGAAGCCGTATGGCCATCGGGCCCCATCCCCAACAAAATCAGATCAAAGCTGGGAAATTCTCCTTCAGGGGTGCCAAAGGTTTGGCGCAGGAGTTGCTCATAGCGATCGGCAGCGGTCTGCGGATCCGCATCCTCCGTGGGCATTGGGTGAATCTGGTCTCTAGGAATCGGTACATGATTGAGCCACGCCTGAAGGGCCATCCCCGCATTGCTATCGGGATGATCGAGGGGCACATAGCGTTCATCGCTCCAGAAAACATACCACTGTAACCAAGGAGTATCCGCACCAACCAGGCTTTCGTAGAGGGGTTTGGGTGTCTTACCACCGGCTAAAGCAACTGTGAATCGTCCTCGTTGGGCGATCGCCCCCCTCGCCTGCTCAAGAACAAACTGCCTTGCCGCCGTCGTCAGGGCAGCCAAATCTGGAAAAACACGTCCATTGGGTGTTGGCATAGGGGCATCCTCCTAATTAGATCCTAATTAGAGCGAATCACACCATCAGTTACTGTGCCCAGTCCAGGACTGGAAAAGGGATCCGCATTGCCGCGCCAGTTAAATCCATTGATACGAAATAGAATCGCACCCAGCCGATTATCCAAGTTATAGCGAAAAATCACCCCATAGGTGCGCCGACTATATTCCACAATGATGTCTGTATCAAAGATCCGGCCCGTGTCCACATTAATTTTCATCTGTGTCCCTACTCGCAGAGGACCGTAAATCTGCTGCAACAATCCCACATTCAAGACAGTAAAATCAGTAATACGATCAAAAATAAATGGTGAGGATGGCTCCCCCAGCGTCTGTGTAAATCCCAGATTAAAACTTGTGTAATCCAACCAGTTGCGGGAAAAATGACCCACTTGACCGCGAAAACCTGCCCCTGCAACTAAGGCGGGTTGAGTACTGCCATTGGTGTAGTAGTTAGCTGCACCGCCCAACTGACTATAAAACTCCAGGAAGGGTTGTACAGGACGTGGGCTATAGCGCAGCCCTTGGGTTTGTGTCGGCGGTAGGGGGGTACCCCGCCAAAGGGGCAGGGCCCAGTTAAGACTTGCGGCAGCTTGAAGACGGCCTAGGCTGGGCTTAGGGGGTAGGGATGGATCATCGCTGGCCGCCGTGACGTATTGTCCTCCCACCAGATAATTGAGGGCTAGGCCTTGAGTTAAGGGAATGTCTGTACCACTGAGCGTGCCCCCAAGGCTACTGCTAATTTCCTGCTCCCCAAGGGAATTAAAGACGCGCTGGCGATAAATGGCAGACACGGTCAGGAGATGGCGTGCACCAAGATTGTGGAACAGGTCTATTCCTGCCCGTGAGGTACGTGGCCAATCACTGGGGTCTAGGGTGTTTAAGAAACCGTAACCCCGCAGGCGGGTTTGGGAGGTGAAGCGATGCCCCACTTCGATCGCCCCGCCATAACTATTGGCGTCAAAGAAATTAAAGTCATTGCTAACGATCCGTTCTAGATAAATAGATGGTAGAAAAGTGACTTGGGTATTGGGGGTATTGATTGCTCTGTAGCGATAGAGAAGAAATAGCCCACCGCGATCGCGCTCATCATAGCCAAACTCAAAGGGCAGAATCTCATAGGGACGACCCACAACAAATTGCCGCAGGACAATGGGTAAAGCCACGCGCTGATCAAAAACAATCCTGCCTCGTCGAACTTTTAGCAGGGTTTCATCATCGGCACGGACAAGGGGTTCTGCTATTGCTTCCTGTGCCCGTGCTTCAAGTTCCGGAGGATTAAAGGGGTCATTGGTGATCCGAAGATTAGTTGCAAACCAACGGCGGCCATCAAACTCCAAGCGATCGGCCTCAAAGCGCAGGCGATCCAAGCTTTCCGTGGCGGCGGCTTGGGGCTCCACCTGCTGTTGGCCAAAGCCGGGGAGAGTCCTAGGGGGTAGAGAGTCAGGAGAAAGGGTCAGGTTCAAGTCCCGATTCACCCTGGCAGCACTGACAACGCCGCGGGCATTCGTGAGGGAGCCTTGATCCAGTCTCAGGTTATACTCCAAGCGATCGCCCTGTAGGACTTGATCACCGCGGGTAATTGTTACATTCCCTTCCGCCACCAGAATTTGGGCGTCAATATCCGTTTGAATGCGATCGGCGCTAAGTTCGGCTTCCTTGAATCGCAGGAAAACATTGCCAATGGCATTGAATAACCGCCGCAGCAGGTCAAATTCTTGGCGATCCGCGGTCACCTCTAAGGGTTGATCACGGACAACAGAGGTTTCAGAATTTGCCTGCCCCAGGGGAAAGGGGGCTGTAAAATCAGGTCTTGGCTCAGGGCTGATCGGCGTTGTATTGCTTAGATCAGGGGCTACCGTTGTTCCAAGTAAGTCTGCTTGTGAGGTGCCGATAACCGCCGTCAATTCTGCGGGTTGGGTAGGAGGGGGCAGACTAGCAAAAAGGGGTAAGAACAACAACGGTCAAACTTCCTCACGACCACTGCCTAGTTACCTTACCCGATGCCTGCCCCCTTTGGCGAGGATTACTCGAGATCCTTGCGCTTGGGATTACGAGCTGGGTCACCCGAGAGGAACCCGAAAACAAACAGCAGTACAAAGAAGGTTACAACGACATAAACGGTAATCTTGAGTGTTTCCATGATGTTGTGTTTTTCGTAGCGTCAACTTCTGATCATACGGGATGAGGGACTTCCTCGCATCCCCTAAAACACTTGGCTTTTTGTCGCATCTGAGAGTGTGGGAATTTCGGCATAGATGCCGCGCACAGACTGCACCACCCCATAGACAACGCCAATCACTGTGGCAATAAAGATAAAGTTGAAGAGCACCTTAATCAACAGGTCAAAACTAGCAATGCGGACAAGGAGTTCTATTAGCAGTTGGGCAATAAACAACACAATCCCCATCAACAGTGCTTGCATTGTGTTGTAGCGAATAAAGAGACTCACACGGTTATTGCGTACCACCAGCAGGTACAGAAGCATAAAAACGAGTAGCCCCGCAAAGGGAATTGAGTAGATTAAGGCAACGGGCAGTACCACCAAGACTAATGCTTGCAGCGGCGGAAATAGCTCAAATAAAAAGCCGCCAAAGGGCATGACGTAGAACAGGGGTAGTAGATAGGCTAAACTGGCGAAGATACGATCCGGCACAGTGGTGGTGGCACGCCAACTCATAGATTGCTCCTTAGAGTGTAGAGGGGGATTGACTCATCACCTTCAGTAGGAGTTCGGGGGAAATCATGTTGCACTCTATGGTTTTACTAATCAAGGGTGGTCCTACCCGCGAGGCAATAATGAGTTGAAGCTCAGGGCTGTTCTTAATCGAGAGCATGACCGCACCCATAATCGAGCTAGGATCAGGCGCTGAATTGCTGCTATTGGTGGGAAGCATTTGGATCAACTGGGCAATATCGGCGCAACTAGCCCCTGATACGTATTTTGCAAGGGCATCACTCATCTGCTCAACTGTGGTTTTCATCATCTCTGGCGGCAGAGGACTGGCGCCCTGGGCACGCACTGGCTGAACTGTTCCCATTGCAATCAGGGTACCCAAAAGAAGAGGCAGACTGCTCACCGATAAGCCCATGTCAATGGCACGCTTCAGCGATCGCCACATCATAAGTCTCAATACCTCAATAACATCTTAGATAACCCCTTTGGGCAGACTAGTTAGCACGCTCCTCAATCACCCGATCAATCAGGCCGTAGTTTTTTGCCTCTTCAGCGGACATGAAGAAGTCGCGATCCATATCCCGCTCAATTTTTTCCAGGGGCTGGCCCGTATGGTAGGCATAGAGCTCATTGAGTTGGCGCCGTACCCGTAAAATTTCGCGAGCCTCGATTTCAATATCCGTTGCTTGGCCACGGGTGCCACCGGAGGGCTGGTGAATCATGATGCGGGAGTGGGGGAGTGCCAACCGCTTGCCTTTGGTGCCAGCTGCAAGGAGGAAAGACCCCATCGAGGCAGCCAGACCGACACAGATAGTGACGACATCCGATTTAATATGTTGCATCGTGTCGTAAATTGCCATACCGGCGGTGACGGAGCCACCCGGGGAGTTGATGTAGAGCATGATGTCTTTGCCCGGATCTTCGGAGTCAAGGTAGAGCATCACCGCCACAATTTGGTTGGCAATCTCATCATCCACTTCTTTACCCAGGAAAATAATCCGCTCGCGATAGAGACGGTTATAGATGTCAATCCACTGGGTGTAGGGTTCACCGGGCATCCGGTAGGGGACTTTGGGTACTCCGATGGGCATAGAATCCTTCCAGGCTGAGCTATCAACGCCGCTTTTCTCCCTGATTCTAACCTAATTCCTAGAGCCTTCGCTCTACACTTGGCAAAGGCAGAGGGCAAACCACTGCTGAGGATCAGTAAAGGTGTTGATCCATTGGAACCCGGCAGCGGTGAATGCCTCCTTGAGGGCAGTAAGGTCAAACTTGCGGGAAATTTCGGTGAGAATTGGTTCACCAGCAGCAAAGGTGCACTGAAAATCAAGGGCAGCCAAGGTAACGGCTTGTCTCTGTTGCGAATCTAGATACATTTCAATTTGCTGGGCAATTGGGTTATAGATGGCGCGATGGGCAAAGGCTTCGGGCTGAAAATTTCCTTGAAAGCGCCAATTGAGGTGATGGAGGATATTGCGGTTAAAAGCAGCCGTCACCCCTTGGCCATCGTTGTAAGCAGAAAGCAAAATACTCGTGTCTTTGATGAGATCCACGCCCAGCAGGAAATAGTCCCCTTTCTTAAGAACCCGATGCACCTGTTGAAACAGGGTCTGGCATTCGCTGGGGGAAAGGTTGCCGATTGTACTACCGAGAAAGCAGAGCAAGCGGCGGGGGGCTAAGGGGGGTGGTAGGTGCTCTAAGCCTACTTGATAGGTGCCAACAAGGCCATGAATGCTCAGCTGGGGGTAATCGGCAAGAAGAGCCATGGCACTGGTCTTGAGGATCGAGCTGCTGACATCAATGGGACAGTAGTAAAGATGGGATTGCACTTGAGTATAGGCGGACAGGAGGAGGCGAATCTTGCGATCGCTACCGCTTCCCAGTTCCACAAGTTCACAGGCGCCCGTGAGTTGGGCGATCGCCCCGGCGGCGGTCTTTAAAATGCCCAATTCTGTACGAGTGGGGTAGTATTCCGGTAACTCACAAATTTGTTCAAAGAGGCGCGATCCCGCAGCATCATAGAAATAGTAGGAGGGAAGAGACTTGGGTTCCTGAGTCAGACCCCGGATGACATCTTGGCCGTCCTGTTCTGTGGTGAGACTGGGTAAGTGGGTCAGGCGTAGGCGATCGCTCACAGGGAAAACGGCTCCAGAATGGGCAAATCTTAGGATATTCTAGCTTTTAGCCGCTGCTCCAAACGGCGCCCCCACCCCGCGATCGGCAAATTCATAAAATTCCTAAGGCGCCATAGGGAAGTGCCAAGGCTGCCACTCCCGCTGTCTAGGCATTCACTGCAGTTGCAAGGTTCATGTGGACTCACACTGCACCAACACCGCATGGGTAATCATGGGAGTATTGCCAAGCCCTGGCCAGTGCAGAAACAGAAAGGGGGATGGTCAGCCATCGAGGATTTTGGGTTCACCGGTTGCTACTGCTTAAACAATACCAATTTGCGCCTGTTGATCATTCCACATGTTCCACTTTTCGTAGATGCGGCGCAGTGTGCCATCTTTCTTGAGGATATCAAGGGCTTGGTCAATCTCTGTCTTGAGGGTTTCTGCTTTGGGGTTGTTTTTGTTAAAGGCAATAACATAGTTATTCAAAAAGATTGGGACACCAATTAGCCGTAGGTGATTGTTTACTTTGCCCCCCGGACCGGTGCCAAGAACGTAGTAGGCAACAATTGGAAAGTCTAGCATCACGGCATCAAGGCGCCCCTGAGCCAACTCATCAAAGATCAGGTTGTTACTAGAGTAGGTACGGGTTTTAATTTTTTTATCCCCTTCAAGAATTTCTTGGGCTTTGTAGTCAATGCCAGTGCCAACGGTCATGCCAGCCAGATTGGCAAGGGTGACTTCACTAGTAGAAGTGTATTGTTCGAAGCGGGGATCATCGGCTCGGACTACGATCTGTTGGCCATAGCGATAGTAGGGCTGGGAAAAGAGTTGAAGGCCCTGGCGATCGGGGGTGATTTCCCAACCGTTGAGAATGATATCAAAGCGGTTGGCAGCAAGGGCAACCAGCAGTTGTTCGTACCCAGTGTCAACGAATAGGGCCTTAACTCCCATCAAGCGGGCGATCGCAGCGGCAATTTCCACCTCAAAGCCAACTAAGTTTTTGGGATCAGTAGGGTCATAAAAAACGTAGGGAGCACCCTCAATGGCCTCAGCCCCCCAAACCAATGTACCCGGATTGAGGAGACCCCTGCTGGAGATGGTGCCCGTGGTTGAGGTTCTGGAGGTTGAATCTACATTACCAGCACAGGCTGTGAGGAGGCTTTTACTGCCTGTGGCGATCGCCATCGCCCCCATTCCCTGCGCTACACAACGCAAAAACGTGCGGCGGTGCAACTCCATAGCGCTGTCCTTGTATGAGGTTGAGCATGAGTTGAGGGTTATTGTATCGGATCAACCCAGCCCCGGTTTAGTTTCTATCACCCCCACTGCCAAGACTACGACGTTTTGTTACTGTTTGAAAGGCGTAAATAATATCTCCTTCCTGCCATTGTTGGAAATCATCCAGGCGTACACCACATTCATAGCCAGCCGCAACCTCGCGGACATCGTCCTTCATGCGTTTGAGCGAACTCAAGATCCCCGTGTGAATGGTGTTTTGCTGGCGCAGCACCCGTACTTTGCAGTTGCGCACCAGCTTCCCATTGAGGACATAACAGCCGGCCACCATGCCTTTGCTGAGGGGGAAGATAGCTCGCACTTCTGCTTGACCCAGTTCTTCCTCCACCAGTTCGGGTTCCAGCATCCCCTCCATTGCCCCTTGAATATCATCAAGGAGCTTATAGATGATGTTGTATTCGCGGATATCCACGTTGTGCTGCTCCGCTGCTTGGCGTGCTCCTGAAGCGAGGGTAGTATTAAAGCCAATGATGACGGCACTACTGGCAGCGGCAAGGTCAACATCGGTTTCGGTAATTTCGCCGGGGGCCGCCAACAAAATCCGCAACTGCACTTGATCTTGGGGCAGTTGGTTGAGGGCCGTTAAAATCGCCTCAACCGAACCTTGAACGTCAGCTTTGAGAATGAGATTGAGTTCCTTGAGTTCCCCTTCGCGGGCTTGGCTAGACAAGGAAGTGAGGGAGACCCGCCGGGCGGCGGCGGCTTGGGCAAGGCGGGATTGACGTTGGGCGGCGGCGCGCTCCTCTGCAAGGGCACGGGCGGCTTTTTCATCGCTGAGGACTTCAAATTCATCTCCCGCAGCAGGGACATCTGCCAGACCCAAGACTTCGACTGCAAAGGAGGGGGTTGCTGCCTCGACCCGCTGGCCGCGATCATCAATCATGGCGCGAACCCGACCAAAACAGGCACCCGCCACTAAAATATCACCGACCCGCAGTGTACCGTTTTGTACCAGCAATGTGGCCACTGGTCCCCGCGCCCGATCCAAGTGGGCTTCAATGACGGTGCCCTTGGCGGGGCGGTTGGGATTGGCGTAGAGGTCCTCCACCTCTGCCACCAGCAGGATCATTTCCAGGAGCGTATCGAGATTTTGCTGTTGCAGGGCACTGACGGGCACCATAATCGTGTCGCCGCCCCACTCTTCGGGCACTAGACCGTATTCAGTGAGTTCTTGCTTGATTCGCTCTGGTTGGGCAGACTCTTTATCAATTTTATTAATGGCGACGATGATCGGAACCTTGGCTGCCCTGGCGTGGCTAATGGCTTCAATAGTTTGCGGTTGTACGCCATCATCGGCAGCAACGACGAGAACGGCAATGTCAGTGACCCGTGCCCCCCGTGCTCGCATAGCGGTAAAGGCTTCGTGACCGGGGGTATCGAGAAAGACCACCTGATGTTTCTCGCCGTTGTGTTCGACGTCCACGTGGTAGGCGCCAATGTGTTGGGTGATGCCGCCTGCTTCCCCTTGGGCAACCTTGGCATTGCGGATGGCATCGAGGAGGGTGGTTTTGCCATGATCGACGTGACCCATAATCGTGACCACAGGCGGACGCCGTTGCAGGTGATCAAGGTCACTCGACTCCAGCATTTCAGTGACTTTTGTGGCCTCGACTTTGTGCTGTGCTGTTTCCACCGCGATCCCCAATTCCTTGGCCACGAGTTCGATCGTTTCGATCTCAAGGGTCTGGTTGATGGTGGCGGCAATTCCCTTAAAGAAGAGAATTTTAATGATTTCTGCCTCGGGGCGACGCACTAAAGTGGCCAATTCCTGCACCGACATTGGGCCTTCAATCGTAATGTGATCGGGTGGGGGTGCTTCCGCTGGTTCTCCGTGACGGCGATCGCGATGGCGGGATTGTTTTTTCTCGCTGCTTTTTTCAGTTTTTGCCGCTGGTGTAACGGGGCGGGCGGGACGGGGAACCTTGGGCTTGGGGGGCCGTTGCAGGGATTGACTGACATCAACCGTTACTTGGTGTACTCCGACCAAACGGCTAGTGAGTTCGAGTTCTTCCTCTTCGTCAATGATTTCTTCGCGCAATTTGACGACGCGGGAGGATTTCCGTTTGTGCTCTTCATCATCAAAGTCTTTGTGACGGTGGCGGTCTTTGATGACTTTGCTAACGGACTTGTCATCGAGTACCTCAACGGTTTCGGTGACGGGCTTTGGTGGATTGGCTGCCCGCACGGGTTTGGGTGGTGGTTGTAGCTCGGGTAAAGCTGGTTTGGGCGCTATTTCTGGGGGCTTGACGGGGGCAGGGGGAACGGCCCGCTGGACAATTTCAATGCGATCTTGGCTCCTGGGTTTTGCGGGGGCGATCGCCCCCTTTTCTTTTTTGGGGGGGTCCTTTAGCTCCTTACGGGGCGGGC